>CAIUOO010000052.1 GCA_903900795.1 uncultured Gemmatimonadota bacterium
CCCACCAGATGTACAGCATGCCCATCACGACCGCGGCGAGATAGCGCGGGCTCTTGGCGCGCCCGATTTGCTGGCGCAGCCGATTCGCCGCGGTGCGCCGATACAGGAACAGCATGGCCGGCACGGGCGCCGGCGGATGTGGCTTGCTCACGAAACCGCGTCGTCGCCGGTGAGCGCGATGAACATTTCTTCGAGTGAGCGGCCGGCCAGCTCGGGGCGTGCCTCCACGATGTCCGCGATGGTGCCCAACGCGACCAGCTGTCCTTTGCGAATCACGAGCAGGCGCGTGCACAGCTCTTCCACGAGATGCAGCAGGTGCGAGCTGAGAATGACCGCGGCGCCTTCGCGGGCGCGCGCCGCGATGGTCTCC
The DNA here is from genome assembly GCA_903900795.1 of uncultured Gemmatimonadota bacterium. Classification (GTDB taxonomy): domain Bacteria; phylum Gemmatimonadota; class Gemmatimonadetes; order Gemmatimonadales; family Gemmatimonadaceae; genus Gemmatimonas. The sequence continues at coordinate 371 of CAIUOO010000052.1, forward strand.
TTCATGCGACGGATGCCGACCGGATCGAGTCCGGTCAGCGGCTCGTCGAGTAGCAACGCCGACGGCTGATGCAGCAGGCCGCACGCGATGGCCAGCTTCTGCTTCATGCCGCGCGAGAGTTCGGTGGGCAGCGCGTCCTTCTTGGCGGTGAGCTCGAGTTCTTCGAGCAACGCGGGAATGCGTGGTGCCGCGTCGTGTACGCTGTACAGGCGCGCCACGAACTGCAGATGTTCGGTGACGGTGAGGTAGTCGAACAGCTGCGGTTCATCGGGGATGAACGCGAGGCGCGACTTGGCGGCCACAGGATCGGTGTGCAGATCGATGTCGGCGATGCGAATGCTCCCCGACGTGGGCTGCAGAATACCGGCGAGGGCGCGCAGGGTCGTGGTCTTGCCGGCCCCGTTGGGCCCGACCAAGCCGAGCACGTCTCCTGGTGCCACGCGAAACGACAGCGACTGCACGGCCACGGTGTCACCGTACAGCTTGGTGTACTCGATCACGTCAATCATGAAAACAGAGTAAGGAGTACGGGGTACGGGGTACGGAGTACGGGGGGCGTGCTACGGGAAGACGAGTGGTGCGGAGAGGGTGATGCTCAGCGTGGCGCCTGCGGGGAGACAGCGCTCCGTTTGTGAATTGCGGGCGGCGGCAATGGTTCCCGCGGCGGCGCCGCCGGCGGCTCCGATCACCGCACCGCGGGTGCCGCCGCCCAGTATGCGTCCGGCGATGGCGCCGATGAGGGCGCCGGTGACCACTTTGCCTTTGTCGCCGCCCTTCGAGACCTGACGCTCGGTCACGGCGACGTCATCGCCGACGCGCACGGTGCCCTGCACGGGGACGAGCTCGCCGTTCAGTTGCACGCTGCGCACGCGAAAGGTGAAGCGGCCGTCGGCGTCGGGCGGTGTCATTTCCACGAGGATGGGGGTGCCGGCGGGCAGCGTGACGCCATCGGGACCATTCACTGGTGCCTCGAGCTCGGCCACGATGCGGTCACCCGGGCGGTTCGTAAGCGAACAGATGGCGGCGTTGGTCTTGCCGGACAGGGCGGTTCCGGAGGCGAGACCGCGGGACGGGGCGGGGGTTGGGGCGGGGGCGGGTGCTGGACCTGGACCTGGGGCTGGTGGTGCCTCGGCGACTGGGGCCGTGGCTGGGGCGGGCACGGCTGGTTCACGCGAAGGGCGCGGAGTTCGCGAAGGGCGCGGAGAAGGACGAATGACTTGAGGAACGGATGGGCCGGCAGACGGGCGTGGCGCGCTGGGCGCCGAAATCGCCGTGTCGCCGATCTGGGCGGGCATGGGGCGAGTGGGGGCGCTGGCGGCGAGCGTGAGGTCTCTGGCCAGCAAGGAGTCGATGCTGGCGGAATCGGCCGGGCGATCGCGACACCCGGCCATCAGGAGCATCACGAACGGCAGGTGCACGGCGATTGCGTGGCGACGCGGAATTCGCTTCGCTCCTCTCCTCGCTCCTCTCCTCGTCCCGCTCCGCGGTTCGGAGTCAAGTTGGCGCATAGTGACCACGATACGTGATGGTAAGATGACGAATCCCGGATCGCGAGTCCGGCCCCGGCCTCGCGAGTGCCCCGTGGGGACGTCACGAACGGTTCGGTGCCGGTCGAAGCCGAGTCGGCGGGAATGCCCTCACCTTCGTCTTCTACATCGACGGTCACCACGGCGTCCTGCACCGCACTCCGCACGACGATGGCGCTGCCCGATGCATTTCAACGACGTCAGCTCGCTGCACGTCAGCTCGCTGTACGTCCGGACGACCGTCGAAAAGTTGTTGATGTCGTGCGAAACCCGCCCGGCAAAGCGCACCAACGCCTCGTGCTCGCGCTCGGGCCTGGCATTTGTGTCGGTGGGCACATGCGTCGTAGAATAGGTGACACCGCCGTAACCACAACTGTCACTTTTGTCCGTCCTCTCCGGGAGTTCGAACCATGTCGTTCCGATCCAGCCGTGCCTTGACGTGTGCCGCGGCCCTTTCGCTTGCCGGTGCCGCGCTGGGCGCGCAGACACCGCCGCCGGTCGCTGAGCAGATCACGGCCGCCGTTCAAGCGCTTCCGAAGGAGCTGCGCGACGGTGCCGGCGTCATGGGCTACAAGACGGCGGGCAAGCTCGAATGGCTTCGCCCCACGAAGAACGGCATGATGTGCCTGGCCGACGATCCCGCCGAGGAGCAGTTCCATGTGTCGTGCTATCATGATTCGATGGACCCGTTCATGGCCCGCGGTCGCGCCCTGCGCCTGTCGGGTGTGAAGGGCGGTCAGATCGACACCGTGCGCTTTGCCGAAGTGAAGGCCGGGAAGATCAAGATGCCGACGGCACCGGCGTCGTTGTATCAGATTTTCGGCAAGAAGGACGCGTTCGACGTGGCGTCGGGCACGGTGAAGCAGGGCAACCCGCTGTTCGTCGTGTACATCCCGTTCGCCACCACGGCGACCACGGGTATCTCGACGACGCCGTCGGATACGAAGCCGTGGCTGATGTTCGCCGGCACCCCGAAGGCGCACGTGATGTTTTCGTTGACGATGTGATCCGACGATGACGATCGAGACGCTGACGCCGCGCCGCCTCGAGCAGGCGGCGTCGGCGCTCCGCGCCCAAGACCCGAAGATGGCGGTGGCCATCGAACGCGTGGGCCCGTGCACGATGCTCCCGCGCGCCGACGGGACGCACTTCGACCATCTGGCGCGGGCGATCGTGTATCAGCAACTGTCTGGTGGCGCGGCGTCCACGATCTACGGGCGCGTCAAGGCGCGCATCGGCACCGGCGGTGATGCCCCGACGCCGGCGCAGATATTGGCGTCGGATGACGACACGCTTCGGGGCTGCGGGCTCTCGGCGGCGAAAACGCGCGCCCTCGTCGACCTGGCGCATCATGTCGAGGATGCCCGGCTGCCGCTCGACGTGATCGACACCATGGACGACGAGGCGGTGATCGATGCGCTGGTGGCGGTGCGCGGCGTCGGCCGATGGACGGCACAGATGTTCCTGATGTTCCGGCTCGGACGTCCGGACGTGCTCCCAGTGCTGGATCTCGGTGTCCGGAAAGGCGCGCAGCGGATCTATCGCATGCGGGCGCTGCCGGAGGCGGACCGGTTGGAGAAGGTGGCGCGGAACTGGCGTCCCTGGGCAAGCGTTGCCAGTTGGTACTGCTGGCGGGTCCTCGATCTCGAAGACGCCGGCGGCTGGTAGCGCAGGGGCTGGTGAATGCGGGTCGCCGCAGTGGAGAGTGCTCGTGTCGATGCAGGAATTCCGGAAGCAGGTGCACGCCCCCGTGCCCGTCGAGGCGCTGTTCGCCTGGCATGAACGGGCGGGTGCGTTCGAGCGGCTGTCGCCGCCGTGGGACCGCCCCAAGGTGCTCGAGCACACGGGGGGCATTCGTGACGGCGCCAAGGTGGTGCTGCAGGTGCACGCCGGTCCCGTGCCCACCACGTGGACGCTCGAACATCGCGATTACATCGCGAATCGGCAGTTTCGCGACGTCATGCGCGACGGTCCGTTTGCGGCGTGGGAGCATACGCACGGCTTTGCGCCGATCGATGCGCAGTCGAGCATGCTGGACGATCATATCCGCTACGCACTCCCGCTCGGCGGTTTAGGGAGTGCGGTCGCCGGTGGCTACACGCAGCGCACCTTGGCGCGCGTCTTCGCGTACCGACACGCCATCATGCATGGCGACTTGATGCGGCATGCCCAGTTCGCCGACCGGCCGCGTTTACGCATCGCGATCACCGGCGCGAGTGGCTTCATCGGCACGCAGCTCGCGGCGTTTCTGTCGACCGGCGGTCACGAGGTGATCCGTATCGGCCGCAGCGCGCCCAAGCCGGGCAGTCAGGACGTGCAGTGGAATCCCGAGCGCGGTCAGCTCGATCCGCGCGCCCTCGAAGGCGTCGATGCCGTGATTCATCTGGCCGGTGCCTCGATCGCTACGCGGTGGACGAGCGCACATCGCACCGCGCTCAAGAGCAGTCGCGTGGAAGGCACGTCGCTGCTGGCGCACACGCTCGCGCAGCTGTCACGCAAGCCGCGCGTGTTGCTCAGTGGATCAGCGATCGGGATCTACGGTAGCCGCGGTGACGAACTGCTCGATGAGCGCAGTGCGTTCGGTAATGACTATCTCGCCGACGTCGGTCGCGCGTGGGAAGCGAGTACGGCGCCCGCGGAGCAAGCCGGTATCCGTGTCGTGCATCTGCGTACCGGCATCGTGCAAGGCGCCGCCGGCGGCGCGCTCGGTACGCAGGCGCCGCTGTTCCGTTTCGGCGCCGGCGGAACGCTTGGGCCGGGCTCGCAGTGGATCAGCCCGATCGCGCTCGACGATGAAATCGGCGCGATCCACTTCTGCCTCATGCGCGATGATATTCGCGGCCCGGTCAACCTGGTGGCGCCTGCGGCGGTGACGAACGCCGAGTATACGAAGGCGCTCGGGGCGGTGCTCGGCCGACCCACGATCGCCCATGCGCCAGCGTTCGCGCTGCGGCTGTTGCTCGGCGAGGAGATGGCCAATCTCACCGTGCTGGCCAGTCAGCGCGTGGAGCCGCGGGTGCTGCGCGAGGCGGGCTTCGAGTGGCGACTGCCGCAGCTGGAGCAGATGCTGCGGTTCGAGCTCGGCGAGTAGGCGGCAAAAGCAAAAGCAAAAGCAAAAGCAAAAAGCAACGACAACAGCCAGAACACGGATGACACGGATGTCACTGAACCAACACGGATAAGCCAAAAGCGCTGTTTGCTTATCTGTGTTGTTTCCGTCCATCGGCGTCATCCGTGTTCTGGCTGTTGCGGATGCCGCCGTAGATCCCGCCGCATGAACACGCCGCATGAACACGCCTATCTCATTGTAGAACAAGACGATACATGCATGTCGTGGCCGCGTGGTGGCGACGTTGTGCCGATTTCTGACACTTTCCCGGCGCGGGCACCGTAGTATTCTGTACCTATATGAACGCCATCATGCTCGAGAGCGCCCTCTTCATCGCCCTGCTGGCGGTAGTCGGCGCTCTTTTCGTTACGGCGCTGGGATTCACTCCATTTGGCCGCCGGATTCGGCAGACGGCCAATCGTAAGCGCATTGATCGCCAAGCCGATCTCACCTGCCCGATTCACGGGTTGCAGCGCGAAGACGATCTCGTGCGACTGCCCACGGGCGAACCGTTGTGCCCTCATTGCTACCAGGAGGCCGTCCGTGGCCACATCAATTGATTCGACGCTCGAAGAACTGCGCAGTGCCATCCGCAACCCGCTCACGGGCATTCCCGGCGGCGGTGGTGGCAGCGGGATGTTCATGAAGCTCGCCGGTGCGTTGGTCGCGCTGATGGTGCTGCTCTTTCTGGTGCGTCCATCGGTCACCTACATCGAGCCCGGCCACGTGGGGATCGTGATTCATCGTGGCGGTGGCGGTGTGGATCCCACGCCGTTGGGCCCCGGCTTCCACCTGCGGAATCCGTTGATGACGCAGATTCAGGAGTATCCCACGTTCATGCAGACGTTGGTGCTCACGAAGGAGAGCACTGAGGGCTCTCCGAACAACGACGAGATCAACGTGAACTCGGTGGAAGGTCAGCCGTTGTCGCTCGACGTGTCGATGAGCTTCGAATTGCGTGGCGACAAGGTGCCGCAGCTGTATCAGACCTTCCGCACCGATGTGGAAACCATCTCGCACGGCTATATCCGTCAGGCCATTCGTCAGTCGTTGCAGGAGGTGGTGGGCAACGAAGAGATTGCGGCCATTCTCGGTCCGAAAAAGGCCGAGGTCGTGACGCGCACGCAGGCCAACCTGCAGAAGCGACTCGACCCGTACGGCATTGACGTGCGTCAGTTCACGCTGAACGAGTTCCGCGCCCCGAAGGCGGTTATGGACGCGATTTCGCTCAAGAATGTCATGCAGCAGCAGGCACTCACCGCACAGAACGAACTGCAGAAAAACACGTTCCAGGCGCAAGGTGACAGCATCAAGGCTGCCGGCCGCGCCAAGGCGATCACAGCCGAAGCCGAAGCACAGTCGCGCGCCAACGAGCTGCTGTCGAAGAGCATCACGAGCACGCTGGTACAGTACGAGATGGCGAAGCGTTGGAACGGGCAGATGCCGCAGGTGACCGGCGGCGCGATGCCGATGTTGCAGCTTCCCGGCAGCAAGAACCCGGAGTAACGGCTATGCCGGTCGTGCGGTTTGATGCGTTGCCCGATGATGCGCGGGCCTGGGTCTTTGGCGCGGCGGCACCGGTCACGGGTGCGGCGGCGCAGTCGCTGCTCTCTACGGTCGATGCCCACCTCGCCAATTGGCGGGCGCACGGCGCACCGCTGGTGTGTGCCCGCGAATGGCGCGACGACCGATTCCTCGTGATCGGCGTGGATGAAGCGGCGACGGGTGCCACGGGCTGTTCGATCGACGGGCTCTTTCATGTGCTCCGTGATATCGAATCACTGGTCGGCACGACGCTGGTGGGCGGCGGCACGGTGTACTGGCGCGACGCGTCGGGCGCGGTGGTATCTGGGGCGCGGCCCGTATTCCGTGAGGCGGCGGCGGGTGGAGCCGTGGTGCCGGAGACGCACGTGTTCGACACGACGGTCACGACGGTCGGTGCGTATCGGAGCAGTTTTGAGCGCGCTGCCGTCGAGAGCTGGCACGGCAAGTTGCTGCCGGTGGTGCAGTGATTCATTAAATTCGTTGAACTGATCACGCTGAGAACAGCCGGAGAGCGCAGAGGCCGCAGAGAAACA
>CAIUOO010000053.1 GCA_903900795.1 uncultured Gemmatimonadota bacterium
CCCTCGCCATCGCGGTCCGCCTGCACGACGGCGATGTGAAGGACCGCAGCACCCACGCCGTCGGCGAGATCGCCTCGTGATGCGCGCCGCGCTGTGTACGGTCGACGGCAGCGAATGCGCGGCGCCGATCGTGGCCAAGGGGTGCCCTTAGGCGCTGCACGCTGAAAAGACAACGCAGAGCCGCAGAGAACGCAGAGGCGCAGAGAAGATGGATTTTCTCTGCGCCTCTGCGTTCTCTGCACCTCTGCGTGATCGGTTCTGAACCGACGCCGATCAGTTCATGCCCTTCACCTCGACCTTCTTGTCCGCCTTCGGGTCCTCGAGCGTCTCCAGCACTTCACGCCACGAGAACTTCTTGCCGTTGCCGAGCACCCAGTAGTTCATCCACGCCATCTCGGCGGTGCTCTTCACGAGCCGGTTGCGGGCGTCGGGAATGCCGTGTGAGGCGCCCGGATACATGAACAGCTCCGTCGGCACGCCGACGCGCTTGAGGCCCATGTGCAGTTCCACGCTCTGCGGGCTCGGCACGCGCGGATCGCCTTCCACCACGTGGATCATCGTGGGCGTCTTGGCGTTGCGGATGTACTTGATCGGCGACTGCTTCCAGTAGGCGTCGAAGTCGTCGTACGGAAGCTTATTGCCCAGGTAGTACTGCCGGTTCCGCTGCACGTCGGACTGCGCGTACATCGAGATCCAGTTCGACGTACCGGCGCCGCTCGAGATGCCCTTGAAGCGATCCGTGTGCGTGAGAATCCAGTTGCTCCAGTGCCCACCGGCGCTCCAGCCGAGCACGCCCATCTTGGTCTCGTCCACCAGCCCCTGCGCGATCAGCGCGTCGACGCCGGTCATGATGTCGTTGTAGCCCGGCTCGAAGTAGTTGCCGACGATGCCGTTCTTGTGCGCTTCTCCGTAGTTCGTGGAGCCCCGGTAGTTGGGCATCAGCACCGCCCACCCCTGTCCGGCGTACACCTGCGCCCCGTAGCCGCCGTTGAACGAGAGCAGATCCGCCGCCGCCGGTCCGCCGTGGATGGCGACGATGAGCGGATACTTCGTGCCCGGCTGATAGCCAACCGGCTTAAGCAGCACGCCGCCCACCTTCTTGCCGTCCTTCGAGGTCCACGTCACCTCCGTCTCTTCGCCGAGCGCGATCTGCTCGCGCACCCACGGATTGGGATCGGTGAGCTGCGTCCACGAGCTGCGTGAAGCCAGCGCCGAGAGCGACGCGACGGTGAAGAGCGACGGTGTGGTGGTCGGATCCTGATACGACACCATCAGACGCTTCGTGGTCTCGTCCTGATTCACCGAGATCACCCCCTTCACGTCGGTCACCGCCGTGACCTTGCCCGTTGCCACATCGAGCGCGAACAGCTGCTGCGTGGCCTTGAAGCCCTCGTTGAAGTAGATGGTCTTGCCGTCGGCCGACCACCAGTCGGCACTCACGTCCCCATCGAGATCCCCGATCTTCCGGAAGGCCGTGCCCTTCGCATCGGTGGCGCGCACATACACGCGACGGTTCTTCATGTTGTACGCCGCCATGTCGTCCGACGCCGAGAAGGCGATCGTGCGCGAATCAGGCGAGAACGAGAGCCCCGACTCGGCCGACTCCCCGTTCTTCGTGAGCCGCTCGATAGTGCCGTCACGCGCGTCGAGCAGGAACTGGTCGGCGTAGATCCCCTGCTCGGTGATGTTGCGCTTGTAGCGGTCGTTCGGCACCGCGGTGAAGCCCACCCACTTGCTGTCGGGGGCGATCACGAAGCCCGTGACGGCCAGCGACGTGTCGCGCGTCACCCGCGTGGTCGGACGGGAGGCCGACGCGAGGTCGACCATCCACAACGAGTTGATCGACGTCTCGGCGTTCCGCACGTCGACCGTAAACTTCTTCTCCACCCGCGCCTTCTCATCGGCGTCGATGGTGTCGGCCGTGATGAAATAGAGGCGACGCGAATCCGGGGCGAGCGTCCAGCTGCCCACGCCGGTGGGGTGCTTCGTGAGCTGGGTGGGCGTGAGCGAATCGAGCGGCGTGCCGCGATCGAGCGACGCCATCGCGAGGGCGTACAGCTGCTCCTCATTGGCCTTGCCGCTGCGATACACCAGCCACTGGCCGTCCTTGCTGAAGGCGAACGTGCTCACGCCCTCCTTCGCACTGGTAATCCGTCGCGCCTCGCCACCATCGGCCCGCATCAGGAACAGCTGCTGCTTCATGTCCCCCGCGGTGCCTTCGCGGTTCGACGAGAACACAAACCACCCACCGGCCGGGGCCCAGCGCGGCTGGGACTCGTTCTTGTCCTTGGTAAAGGTGAGCTGCCGCGTGCTCTCGAGCCCACGGTCGGTGCGTACCACGTAGATGTCGCTCTGGGTCGTCGCCTCTTTCCAGTCCGGCGTCGTGAGCGCGTACAGCATCTGATTGCCATCGGGGGAGATGGCGGTGCCCGCCACCGAGCGGAGACGCTGCGCGTCCACCCAGGCCATGGGCCGCTTCGCCTGTCCCCAGAGCGGCGAGGCGGCGAGCAAGAGCAGGGCGCCGCCCACCGCCACGCGGGCAACAGCCACACGTGCGGCGGGGGGAGCGGGCGATCGGTTGGACAGGGGATGCATGGGCAGCCTCGATGCGGAAGGAAAACGCCGGGAACCGGCTGATCTTGCACCCGGCGCCGCAGACTGGCAACGTCCCCGGATGCGATCATCTTCCCGAATTCGTCGCAGCGGTGCCACCGCTGCGCTCATGGCCCTTGTCGCCATGCCGGCCGCCGCGCAGAAGTCCGCGCCGAGTGGTGCCTCGCCCCGCCCCACGTACGATCCCGCCCTGTACAGCGACGGCACGAAAACCAATCGCGCCTTCAAGTCGCTGCGCTGGCGTAACGTGGGGCCGTCGCGCGGCGGTCGTGCCACCGCGGTGACGGGCGACCCCACGAAACCGCTGGTGTTCTACTTCGGCGCGGTGAATGGTGGTGTGTGGAAGACCACCAACGCCGGCCAGTCGTGGGAAAACCTTACCGACGGGAAGACCGACATCTCGTCGGTGGGCGCGATCACCGTGGCCCCCAGCGATCCCAATGTGATCTGGGTGGGCACGGGCGAGGGGAAGCCCCGTGAAGACCTCACCTACGGCACCGGCGTGTATCGCTCCACCGACGGCGGGCAGACGTGGACACCGCGCGGTCTCGCCAATGCGCAGCAGATCACATCGCTGCGCGTGCACCCCGGCAATCCCGATGTCGCGTTCGTGACGTCGCTGGGGCACGCGTTCGGTCCGTCGCCGGATCGTGGGGTGTTCCGCACCACCGACGGCGGCGCGACCTGGAAGAAGGTGCTGTTCCTGAACGACAGCACCGGCGCCGCCGACCTGTCGATCGACGTGAACAATCCGCGCATCGTCTATGCGTCGATGTGGAAGTTCCAGCGCACACCGTGGGGCATGGATGCCGGCGCGGGGCGCAGCGGCCTGTGGAAGAGCACCGACGGCGGTGACACGTGGACGGAGCTCACCTTCAATCCGGGCATGCCGAAAGGGCTGATCGGCAAGATCGGTGTGGCGGTCTCTCCGGCCAATTCGCAGCGCGTGTACGCGAACATCGAAGCGCAAGACTCGCTGGGCGGTGTGTTCCGCTCCGACGATGCCGGCGCCACCTGGTCGCGCACGAGCGGCGATCAGAAGTTCGTGGTACGGCCGTTCTATTACATGAGTCTCACGGCGGATCCGGTGAACGAGAACACCGTGTACGTCATGAACCTCACGGTGCATCGCTCCATCGACGGCGGCCGCACGTTCACGCCGGTGCGGGTGCCGCACGGCGACACGCACATCATGTGGGTGGACCCCCGGGATCCCAACCGGCTGATCAACGGCAACGATGGCGGTGCCACGATCTCGCTGGACGGCGGCCGCACGTGGAGCACACAGGGCAATCAGCCCACGTCGCAGTTCTACCACGTGACCACCGACAATCAGCAGCCGTATCGGATTTACGGCGCGCAGCAAGACAATTCCACCGTATCGATCGCCAGCCGGTCCGACAACGGCTTCATCGGCGAGCGCGATTGGTTCCCCGTGGCGGGGTGCGAAAACGCGTACATCGCAATTGACCCGAAGGATCCGAACATCACGTTCGGCGGCTGTTACATGGGGCAGCTCACGCGCCATGACAAGAAGACCAACACGCGCCGCGACGTGTCGGTGTGGCTCGGCAACTACGATGGCATCGCGGTGAAGGACGTGCCGCAGCGGTTCCAGTGGACGTTCCCGATCCACTTCTCGCCGCATGATCCGACCACGCTGTACACCACGTCACAGTACGTGTGGCGCTCGAAGAATCAGGGGGCGTCGTGGGATAAGATCTCGGGCGATCTCACGCTGGCCGACACGAACACCATGGGACGCAGCGGCGGACCGGTGAGCGGCGACATGACCGGCACCGAGTGGTATGCCACGATCTTCGCCTTCGCCGAATCACCGGTGAAGGCCGGCGTGCTCTGGACCGGCAGCGACGACGGCCTCGTGCACGTGTCCACCGACAACGGCGGCACGTGGAAAAACGTGACGCCGAAAGCGTTCGGCAAGTTCACGCGCGTATCCATCATCGACGCCTCGCCGTTCGATGCCGGAACGGCCTATCTCGCGGCCAACCGCTATCAGCAGGACGACTACACGCCGTACCTGTTCAAGACCACCGACTACGGCGCCACCTGGACGCGCATCGACGCCGGCATTCCCATGGGCGCGTACACGCGCGCGATCCGCAGCGATGTGAAGCGCAAAGGGCTGCTCTTCGCCGGCACCGAAACCGGCATCTACACGTCATTCAACGACGGAACGAGCTGGGAACCGCTGCAGCTCAACCTGCCGCGCGTGAGCATCCGCGACATTCGCGTGCACGACAACGATGTGATCGTGGCGACGCATGGGCGCTCGTTCTGGTCGATCGACGACATCTCGCCGCTGCGCGTGCTGGGCGACTCGATCACGTCCAAGGCCACGCATCTCTTCACGCCGGCTCCGGCCATTCGATGGGCGAGCGGTGGCGGCCGCGGCGGTGGTGCCGGCGCCAATCCATCGTTCGGCGTGACGGTGGACTATTGGCTCCAGAGTAAGCCGACGGCACCGATCACCGTGCAGTTTCTCGAGTCGAACGGCACCGTGATTCGCACCTTCGCGAGCGACGCGCCCGACAAGAAAGACAGCACCGGCAACGCGCAGGCCGACTCGGCCGCGAACGCCGCCCGCGCCTTGCAGCGCGTGATGCAGCTCGCGTACGCGCCGGCGGACTCGGTGGTGCACGCGCGCGCCGGAGCGAACCGCTTCGTGTGGGATCTCATGTACAACGGCCCCAAGCGCATTCCGGGGTCGATCAACGACGACGGATCGTACGAAGGCGCTATGGCGGTGCCGGGTGACTACACGGTGCGCCTGATCGTGGGCAAGGACACGCTGTCACGTGGCTTCACGGTGCGCCCTGACCCGCGCGTACAGCTCACGGCCGCCGAATACAAGGCGCAGTTCGACGCCGCCACCGCGGTCGGGGCGCGCATCACCAGCATCACCGACGCGGTGGCGCGCATGCAGGATCTGCAGCAGCAGCTCGATCAGCGCGCGCGTCAGGCGAGCTCGCAAGCGTACGCCGACTCCGTGAAGACGATGGCCACCGCGCTCCGCAAGAAGCTCGAAGCGGTGCGCGCCGAAGTGTACGAGGTGTACACCAAGGCCGATCAGGCCACGCTCAACTATCCGATCAAGCTGTACCAGATGTTCGTGACGCTGAACGCGCAGGTGAACGAAGGCAC
>CAIUOO010000054.1 GCA_903900795.1 uncultured Gemmatimonadota bacterium
GACGTGCTCGTGCGTCGTAGGCCAGCGCGTCGCGCTTGGCGGTAGCGGCAAGACGGTGCCGCAGGTCGGGTGACTCCTGCAGTCGACGCATCCAACTCGCGGCATGGTCGAGGTCGGGTTCCGCCCAGCGACTGAGCACGCCCACATTGCGCGGTGCATAGTGAGCGCAGGATTCGTCGTTGGGCACCAGGGCATAGCGCACGAGCGCCGCGCCACTGTCGGTCATGTACGTCATGTTACCCGACCAGCCCGTCGCGATGGACGGCACGCCCAGCCGCATGCCCTCCAACGGCATCAGCCCCAGGCCTTCCGACCGGTGCAGGCTGACCGTGACATCGCATGACGCATAGAGGCTGAGCACGTCCTGCGGCGCCAGCCGCTCGCGGATCAGCACGACACGCGGGTCGTCCCCGATGAGCGAATACAGCCTCGCCAGTAACTCGCCGCGCCGCCCCCGACCATCGGGGTTGTTCACCTTGATGGCCAACTGCACCGCCTCGGTGCCGGGAAATGCCCGCTTGAAGGCGTCGACCGCGCCAAACGGGTTCTTGCGCACCGGATCGCTGATCGTTTCAAAGCCGCAATAAAAGATCGTGGCGGCCGGATCGAGGCCGAAGCGTTCGCGATCGGGGCTGACATCGTCCGGCATGTCCAGCGGTTGCGGCGCCAGAAGCACGGGGCGGTCCGAGGCGGCCATCAGCCACGCGTCACGCATGAACTCGCTACCGGTCACCAGCGCGTCAAAGGCTCTTGCCGCCGCCCGATAGATCGGCGGCACATCGGGGAGTTCCCACCAGACGAATGCCGCGTTCCGCGCTCTTCGAAGTGCGGGCTCTTGGCAAATGAGGCGAGCGACGGACGGCAAGCTACCGGCGCCGATGACCCAGAGTGTGAGGCCATGCGGCAAGGCGGTGATGTCGGGAACGAACCGCGCGCGCAGTGAGTCGTCTGACCCGCTGCGTCCGGCGCCGGCATCGAGGTCGTGCACCGCGACAGGGTGACCACGGGCCTGGAGCGCGTTGGCGAACTCCCGCGCTACTGTGCCCAGCCCGATGTAGGCGCTGGCGTGACCGACGATATTGATTCCCGGTCGGCTGTTCACCGCGACTCCACCTCTTCGATCATGCGCGCCACCACCTTGGACATCGTACTCCGGCGCGTCTCGAAGGGAATTTCCCGATACGGACTTTGGATCGGGGTCAGCTGAGTATACGGCGCGATCGCCGCCGCCGCGAGTGCCCCGCGCTCCACATTCGACAGCGCACGCACTGTTCGTCACATTACTTCCAGGCTAGGTCTTCCGGCGTGCTCGCCGTCGGTACTTCGTTCGCGAAGCGCCAGCGCACCACTGTCACGATTTCGCGGAGCGGTTGATGGGCAAGTACACACTCAACGTGAACGGCGCGTCCCGGACCGTCGTGGTCGAATCCGATACGCCCTTGTTGTGGGTGTTGCGCGATACGCTCAATCTCACCGGCACCAAGTTCGGCTGCGGTATCGCCCAGTGCGGCGCTTGTACGGTGCACGTGAACGGCGTGCCCACGCGCTCCTGTCGCACGCCTGTCTCGACCGTCGGTACGGCCACCGTCACCACCATTGAAGGCATCGACACGCCACAGGCGCGCGCACTGCAAGATGCCTGGTGCGAGCTCGATGTCCCGCAATGTGGATACTGCCAAGGCGGACAGATCCTGGCGGCCTCCGCGTTACTGAAAACCAATCCGCATCCCACCGACGCCGATATCGACACGGCGATGGCGAGAAATCTGTGCCGCTGCGCGTCCTACACGCGTATTCGTGCCGGCATCAAGCGCGCCGCCGAGTTGGCCGCGGCCGCCACTCCAGCCAACGGGAAGCGCACATGACACCCGATTCGAAGGTCGGCGCGTCGGGGATGGATCGACGCCAGTTCATCAAGATCAGTGCGCTGGCCGGCGGTGGGTTGCTGGTCGCGAGCGGGTTCGACGGGGCA
>CAIUOO010000055.1 GCA_903900795.1 uncultured Gemmatimonadota bacterium
CAACCATTGACGTACACCAGCCGACAGGCGCGACGTCGGTCAATATTTGTCCAGATCTTTGGCCGACACCACGGGCCCGCGGTAGCCGGCCCGCACTTCGGCCAGTAACTGCTCGTCGGTCGACTTCCAAACCAGTTGGTGATACAGCACGAGCAACTTTGGCTTGGCCGCGGTGGCGATATCCGCCAACTGGGCCGCCGAGGTGTGCGCCTGCATGTGGTACGGACGCCGTGCGGCGCTGACCGTTTGCAGCCCGGCGTCGGAGTAGACCTCGTGAATGAGCACGTCGCAGCCGTTGCATTCGCGCGCGATGGCGGGATTCGCGCGCGCATCACCGCTGATTACGATGGTGCGATCGGGCGTGGTGATCCGGTACCCGAACGCGAACGGCCACGCGCTGTGCGGCACGGCAAACGCGCGCACGGTAACGCGTTCGTCCTGATACACCACACCCTCGGTGATCTCGTGCACCGTGGCCTTCCACGCGGTGGCCGATGGCCCGTCGGCGCTGGCGATACGTTCCTTGATATCCTCGTCGTTGCCATCGAGAATGCCGTTCACCAACCGCTGCGTGCCCGGCGGGCCAAAGAGCTGCAGCGGCGTGTCGCGTCCCTGGATCCACGGCGTAAAAATCACGTCGTTGAGTCCCATGGTGTGATCGGAATGCAGATGGGTGAGGAACAGCACCCCCAGCCGCTGCGCCCGCAGCGCGGGCACACCGGCGCGTTCGGCGGCCGCGGCACGCCGCACCACCCCCGTACCGGCATCGAACAGATATGCCGTGCTGTCCACCACGATGGCCACGGACGGGCCGGCGCGATCAGGATCGGGAATCGGGGTGCCGGTGCCGAGCATCACAATGGTCGTGCGCGAGGGCTGGGCCGCTGCGCCGGTGAGCGGCCGTGCGCCGGTGTGCGGCGGTGCGCCGGTGAGCGGCGGTGCGCCGGTGTGCGGCGGTGCGCCGGTGTGCGGCGGTGCGCCGACGGCCGCAACGGCACCAACGGCGAGGGTGAGGGCGAGCAGGCGAAAGGACATGCGGGTGTGCGGGAGGGAGACCACTCGACGGACGATCCACCGAGTGCGGGGCACCTTGCGGTGATTCCACGCGGGCGCCCATCATTCCCACCGCATCAGCCTTATCTCGGGACACTGCGTGTGCGACCGTGAGTCGTAACCTACAGCCACTTTACGGATGACGCAGGCCATCGATGTCGCCAGTGTCGGGCCGGGGATGTCGGGCCTGTACAGTGCCTGGCGCCTGAAGGCCGACCCGGCCGCGCACAATCGCCCCCTGACGGTGGCCGTGTTCGAAGGGAGCGAACGTGCTGCCCGCCGGCAGCGATCACGACGACGCGATCCGCGAGGGGCGGCAGCAGTTTGGCGCATCGGTGGCCGCACGAAACGAAACCATCGTCACGGCCACGGAGTCGCTGCATCACGTGATGGAATCGTTCGATACCGGCCTGACCAGCGGCAGCGTGACGGTGGATCTGGCGTACGATGAATACAATCTGGACGTGGACGTGTCGTACGACGGCCAGCCCATCGTGCTCGTCAAAACGCGCCCCGACCGTGAAACATTCCTCAACGATCCCACCGGAATGGCACAACCCTCCGGCTGGTTGCTCAGCCAGCGGACCGATCGCATGCGCGTCAAGACTGTCGGCGAGCGTTCTCACTTGCTGCTTCGCCTCGCCACCTGAACATTGTATGCAGACCGTCGCGTTGAGTGCCGCTCGCAAGCGACTCAGCGCGGCAAACCTTCCTCCCCATCTGCAATGAAACGCTCCACGCTCCGTCCGCCGGCCATGATGGTCTCCACGATGGTCTCCACGTTGGTCTCCACCGCACTGTGCGCGCTGACCCTCGCCCATGTGCCGATCACGCCGCTCCAGGCGCAATCCCGCCCTGCGCAGCCCCGTGCGGGGAATGTGATTCCCGGCATTGAAGTGTTGCTCACCGATTCGCTGCACCTGATCAAGGGAAAGCGCGTCGGTCTGCTCACCAACCACTCGGGACGTGACCGGAAGGGCACGAGCACCATCGACCTGCTGTTCAAGGCCCCC
>CAIUOO010000056.1 GCA_903900795.1 uncultured Gemmatimonadota bacterium
CGGCTCTCGGGTAGAGTGCTTGGCATCCTCGGCCAGCAGCACCGGCTCATGAAAAAAGACTTCCTCGGCTTCGTTCCGCGAGACCGCATGACGAGCCCAGTTCTTCTCCGCATTCCCGCGATCCCAGTCAAAGCCGGCCAGTCGGGCCGCGAAGGCGGAAAAGTCGGTTACCCTGAAAGTACATGCTGATCATATACAGCGCGCCAGTGGCCCCGCCGCGCGCGTCCATTCCTGCCTCGATGCGCCTAACGAGGCTGTAGGAAAAGTCCGCGAACAGGCGATGTGGAAACGGAACTCCCGCCCGCGCCTCGGGCGTTTGCTGCAGGAAATCTGCAGCCCAATGTTCTCCTCGCCGAGGTGTCGGCATGGCGCGCTACAAGTACATCGACACGCAGCCCCGATTGTTGGCCGTCGACTTGTCCCGGCAGCTGTTGCCCGGCACGTTCGAGCACGCGCTGAATCATCTGCTCGATCACGCGATCGACCTGTCTCACTTCGACGCGCGGTTTCAGAATGATGCGACGGGCGCCCCGGCCTATCGGCCCGCGCTGTTGCTCATGGTGCTGCTCTTCGCGTACTCACAGGGGATCGTCAGCAGCCGGCAGATCGAGCGAGCGTGTCAGGAGCACGTGACGTTCATGGCCCTCTGCGGAGACCGTGCCCCGCACTTCACGACGATCGCCAAGTTCGTCAGTTCGTTGGGCGAGGACATCGCGCGCGTCGTTGCGGCGGTGCTGGCGGTGTGTGACACCCAAGGCTTGATCGGCCGGGAGATGTTCGCCATCGACGGCGTGAAGCCCTCGAGCAATGCGTCGAAGCATCGCAGTGGCACGCGGGCGGATTTCGAGCGCCAAGCCGCCAAGTTGGAGCTGGCCGCGACCACGATGCTGCAGCGGCATCGCGCGGCGGATGGCGCGCAGACCGAGCCAGATCCCGACACGAAGGCGACGAAGCGGATCGATCGATTGGAGCACGATGCGGCGCAGATCCGCTCCTGGCTGGCGACCAATCCCACCGATCGTCGCGGGCCGAAGGGCACGCTCCGCAAGAGCAATCGGACCGACAAGGACAGCGCCAAGATGGCGACGAGCAAAGGCGTCCTCCAGGGCTACACGGGCGTCGCGGCCGTCGACAGCGCGCATCAAATCATCGTCGAGGCGCAAGCGCATGGTACGGGTGCCGAGCAGGAACTACTCGGACCCGCGGTGACGGCCACGGACGCGCTCCGTACCGCGGACACGCTGATCACCGCCGATGCGGGCTATCACAGCGGGGCGAACCTGGAAGCGCTCGCAGCGATGCGCGTCGCCGCGCTGATCGCCGACAACGAGATGCGCCGTCGGGATGAGCGCTTCGCGACGCAGGACCGGTACACCGCGCTCCCGAATCCGCTGCACAACAAGGCGACGCCGACACCGGCCTTATCACCCTGCTTCACGCCGAGCGACTTCGTCTACGACGCGGACGCACGCACCTGCACGTGTCCGGCGGGGAAGTCGCTCTATCGGAAAGGTCGCGCGAATATGACGAAGGACTACGTCGGC
>CAIUOO010000057.1 GCA_903900795.1 uncultured Gemmatimonadota bacterium
CCTCATGGGCCGCGACCAGAGGCATCGGTCCCTGCGTTCGTGGTCGCGCTGGAGGCTATTTCGTGGGATGGAAGAGACGCATCAGTTCACCAATTCCCCCGTCATGAAAAAAACGGCGATGATCCATTACATCAGCGATGCCGCCCACAACCGGTTTTTCCCCGTAGGGGTGGAGCATCTGCTCCGACGCGGATGCCTGACCGAGTGGTCCCGTCCCGGCAACATCACCACAGCTTCACGCAATAGCCGCCCATGACCACACCCGCCCCTGCGGCTGACGATCCTCGTCCGCTGCTGACCGTGATCATGCCCGTCTACAACGGCGAGTCCTTCCTGGCCGAGGCCATTCGCCACGTCTTCACGCAGAACTACCACCCACTGGAATGCATCGTGGTCGATGATGGCTCGACCGATGGCACGGCTGACATCGCCGCGGCCTTCTCGGACGACATCCGCTACGTCAGACAACCAAACCAGGGACCGGCATCCGCCCGGAATCGGGGCATCGAGATCGCCCGCGGAGAATTCCTCGCGTTTCTCGACGTCGATGACCTCTGGGCCGACCGTGTCCTGCATCGACTCGCGGATCATCTCCAGACTCACCCCGAGATCGGCATCGCCCAAGGACTGATCCAGCAGATGCATCTCGATCGCTCCGTCCCCGAGACCCAGCCGAGGGTCTTCACGCCAGTATTCCAGCCCTATCAGTTCATCAATGTCGGCAGTGCCGTCTACCGTAAGACGGTGTTTGACACAGTCGGCCTGTTCGATCCTGGGTTTCGCCTCGCTGAAGATGTCGACTGGTTCATTCGTGCTTGGGAACACAACGTCCCCAAGGCGGTCGTGCCGGAGGTGGTGATGTTTTACCGCAAGCACGACCGCAACATGACCCTCGAACAGCGTGGATTGGCCCAAGCCGGACTGGTTGCGGTCTACAAGCGACGGATCGACCGCGGGCGGGCGAGGAGCACACCGCTGCCCACCCCTGCCGTCCCCTGGATCGACTACTTCGGCAAGTCCCCCGGCTGATTGGGGATACCATGCGGACAGACTTCTGCCACCGGCCGCAACGACCCGCTCACACGGTGGGGCTGCTCATCGTGCCAATGGATACAGAAGAATATTCTGATCGCCCGTGACCTGAAGCAATCTTTCTGAGTCAGAGGAGTCGATGCGCCCACCCGAATCGTGGAGCCGCGACGCCCCCGTATGGAGATAGACCGTTGACAGTCCCGGCGTTTTTTGAGCAGTCCTACCGGGTGAATGAGCCCGACGTCATTCATCAGCTCTTCGACCGCGAGGTGGTGGTCGTCGATCTGCGCAACGGCAGCTACTACAGTCTCTCCGAGTCGGGCGGAGCGGCATGGCTGGCGTTTGGCTCCGGCGGCGCAGCGGTTGCCGATGTGGCGGGGCGGTTGGCCACCCTCTACACGATCCCGCCCGACGTGGCAGCCCGCGACCTGCAGGCCTTCGTCGCCGAACTGACCACTCGCGATTTGATCGTCGCCTGTCCGACGGGCGGGGTGGCGGGGGATGCGGCACACATCGCAGTCCCGACCGCGGCCTACTCGCCCCCCGAGCTGCGCTCGTACAACGATCTGCAGGAGCTGTTCCTGCTCGATCCGGTGCACGAAGTCGATGCCGCGGCGGGCTGGCCGCATGCTGCGACCGGAGCAGCCGCCACGGGCGACGTGCTCACCGCGAAACTCGGGGGGCACACGCTCTCGGTCAACCGCGACACCGGCGTGTATTCCACAACCGATGCCGACCGCGGCATCACCGTGCATCACGACCTCGAAACACTGATGCGACCGTGGATCGACGCAGATCGGCCGATGCGTCGTGCCGCCACGGCTCAGGCGCGGCTGCTCCTGGATCGGCTGGAACAGGCGTTTGTGAACGATGCCGCCACAGCTGGCGGGCCTGTCCAACAGTGGTATCGGGTCGGCGGCCATGACGTCTGCGTCCGCACGATCCCAGAGCAAGAGACGCGACGGCTCCGGCCCGCTCTCGGCCATCTGGAGATCCCTGAAGTACCGGCCTCGGCAGTCGGCCTCACCATCAGTGCATGGAACGGTGCCACGCCATCGGCCCCGCCGGTGCTGGCCGACCTGCTGCGGCGGCTGCGGGCCAACTGGTCCGCGGAGTGCGGCCCGCGGGGCGAGGTCCTCGAGCTGCATGCCGTTGGAATCTCCGCGATCTACAACGCCGGGCCCAACGTGCTCACGGTGATCGACTTTGAACGGAATCGGGGCTGGCTGCTGAAGCTCGACGACGTCGCCTTCCCCTACTGGGAAGTTGGCTCACCGTTTCGGTTTCTGCTGCACGAATGGTTCGCCGCACGGGGGCTGCAGTATGTGCACGCCGCCGCGGTCGGCACGGAACAGGGCGGCGTGCTCTTGGTGGGCAAGGGCGGCTCCGGCAAGTCGACCACCGCCCTGCTCTGCGCCGCCGCCGGCATGCAGTATGCCGGTGACGACTACTGCCTCATCGACCCCGCTCGCGCATGGGCCCACAGCCTGTACAACACCGGCAAGCTCAAGGGACCGGAAGACTACGCCCGACTGCCGGAGCTGAAAGGCCTCTCGACCAATCCCGACAGCTTCGAACGGGGCGGTGCCGACAAGGCGGTCTACTTCCTCGACGGAATCTGGCCCCATCGCGTCGTGGCGGGCATGCCGCTTCGGGCCATCGTCGTGCCGCGGATCACCGGCGAGCTCGCCTCGCGCATCGAGCCCTGCCCGGCATTCGACGCGATCGTGGCGATGCTGCCGAGCACCGTCGCGCAGCTGCCGGCGGCGTCGAATGACGACTGCGACCGCATGGTGGCGCTGGCCGAGAAACTGCCGGCCTATGTGCTACACCTCGGCACCGACATCCGCGGCATTCCCGCCGCCCTCACCACGCTGTTGAATGGGTGAAGGCTGTCCCGTGAACACTTCCGTCAGCGTCGTCATCCCGGCCCACAACGCCGTCCGGTTCATCGGTCAGGCCCTCGAGAGCGTCTTTCTGCAGCGTGAGGCCGCCGCGAACCTCGATCTCGACGTGATCGTGGTGGACAACGCCTCCACCGACGCCACCGGCGACTGCGTGCAGCGAGACTTCGGCTCGACGGTGCGGCTCGTGCACGAGCCCAAGCCCGGCGCGGCGTGTGCCCGGAATTCCGGCATCGCCGCCGCGACGGCCCCGCTCATCGCCTTTCTCGACGCCGACGACCTCTGGCTGCCGGGAAAGCTCGCGGAGCAGTGCGCGGCGCTCGCGGCTCTC
>CAIUOO010000058.1 GCA_903900795.1 uncultured Gemmatimonadota bacterium
CACGGCCGAGTTGGCGGCGGAGCCACGTCCCTGACAAAGAATCCCTTCGCGTCGCGCGAAGCGGACGATGTCCCACACCGTGAGAAAGAAGCCGGCGAGGTCGAGCTTGCCGATCATCGCCAGCTCGTGCGCGAGTTGGGTTTCGTGCTTGGGGGTGCGCGACGTGTTCCACCGTTCGTAGGCGCCTTGCTCCACCAAGCGCGTGAGATACTCCTGCGCGCTGATGCCGGGCGGCAATGGAAACGCCGGCATGGACGGCTTGAGCTGCTCCAGCCGGAAGGGGCATCGCTCGGCGATGGCGAGCGTGGCTTTTACGCCCTCCTCGGCGCCACGCCACCGCTGATAAATGAGCGACGGCTTCTTGAGCGCCCACTCGGCGTTGGGGCGCAGGCGCGTGCCCATGGTGTCGAGGGTGCGTTCGTGCCGCAGCGTGTTGAGCACATCGTGCACGATGCGCTGTTCGGGGGTGGCGTAGTGCACATCGTTGGTGACCACCCACGGCACACCGAGCTTGGCGGCGAGCGGACGCAGCTGTTGCACCAGCGCGCGTTCTTCAGGCAGGCGGTGATCCCAGCATTCCACCGCGAGATGGTCGCCGAACACGTCGCGCAATTCACCGGCGGCGGTGTAGGCGTCGCTGGCGCGCCCTTCGGCCAGCAATTGCGGCACCCAGCCGCGCGGGCAGCCGGTGAGGGCCATCACGCCCTCTACGTGGCGGGTAACGAGCGCCCAGGGCACACTGGGGGTGCCGCGTTCGCTGTCCATGCGCGCCCGCGTGACCAGCGAGGCGATGTTGCGGTAGCCGTCGCGCGTTTCGGCGAGGAGCACCATGTGGGTGCGTCGTTCGGCGCCCGGGTTGCCGATGTCGGGCATGCGCACGGTGAGCTCGACGCCCAGAATGCCGCCGATGCCGAGCGTGGCGCAGGCGGTGCCGAAGCGGACCACGCCCCCCATTTCATCGTGGTCGGTGATGGCCAGGGCAGGGTATCCCAGCTCGGCGGCCCGCTCGGCCAGTGACTCGGGGAGCGAGGCCCCGTCGAGCAGGGAGAGGGCCGAGTGGCAATGGAGTTCGACGTACTGGTTCGGCATTAGATACCGAATATACACCGAAGCTCAGGGTTTGACGAGGGTGGGGTACGAGGCACTTCCGCCGCCGCACCGCCGTTAGGTTGACGCCATGCCGAATTCCAACCGCCCCTCCCAGCGTCCTGAGCACACAGTGAACAACGTGCTCGAGCATGCCGATACGATGTCCACCGAGGAGTTGGACAAACTGCCGTACGGCATGATTCAGCTGGACTCGACCGGGCGGATTTTGAACTACAACGCCGTGGAGTCGAAGCTGGCGTCGTTGAAGAAGGAAGACGCAATCGGCAAGCAGTTCTTCACCGAGATCGCGCCGTGCACGAAGGTCCAGGACTTCTACGGACGCTTCAAGGAAGGGGTGATCCGCGAGTCACTCGATACCAGCTTTCGCTTTCACTTTGCGTTCAAGCAGAACCCGCGTGACGTGACGGTGCGGTTGCTGTACTCACGCCGGACGCGCACGGTGTGGGTGCTGATTTCGGATCATGAGGGGAAGCCGCTGGAGGGGTGACGCCGGCGTAACAGCCACTTCTCACCCTCCACCGCGAACAGCACCACGGACGACACCGCCACACACACCGCGAGCTCTCGCCATGACAGCGGCACCGTGTGGAAGATGCGATTCATGGCCGGCACGTACAGCGTGCCGAGCTGCAGGCCGAATGCCGCCACAACGGCATAGAACAGCGCCGGATTGCCGCGTACGCCCAGCGTCCAGATCGAGATCCGCTCGGAACGAATCGCAACGAGATGGAACAGCTGCGAGAGTGTGAGCACGGTAAACGTCATCGTCTGCCAATGACTGTTGCTGTCGCGGATCGTGAGCGCCTGCGTGCCCAATGCCAGTGCGGCCATGAGCAGTCCCACCCGCAACGCATGCTGCCACAAGCCACCGGCTAGCAGGCTCTCCTGCGGAGAGCGCGGCGGACGTTGCATGCTGTCCGGCTCCGCGGGCTCGGCGGCCAGGGTGATGCCGGGCAGGCCGTCGGTGACGAGGTTCATCCACAGGATGTGAATCGGCAGCAACGGCAGCGGCAGCCCAAGGAACGGCGCGAGAAAGAGCGTCCAGATTTCGCCCGCGTTCGTGGACAACACGAAGCGCACGAAGCGCCGGATGTTGTCGTAGATGCGACGTCCTTCGTGCACCGCCTTCACGATGGTGGCGAAGTTGTCGTCGAGCAGCACCATGTGCGCCGCCTCGCGCGCCACATCGGTGCCGCCGCGTCCCATCGCGATGCCGATGTTGGCGCGCTTGAGCGCCGGCGCATCGTTCACGCCGTCGCCGGTCATGGCGACGTACTCGCCGCGCGACTGTAGCGCCTTCACAATGCGTAGTTTGTCCTCAGGGGCCACGCGCGCAAACACGCGCACCTCGGTCACGCGCTGCGCGAGGTCTTCGTCGGAGAGCGTGGGGATATCGTGACCGGTGAGCGCGACGTCGTTGGCACCGGCAATGCCTAATCGCGTGGCGATCGCGAGGGCGGTGGCGGGATGATCACCGGTAATCATGACCACGTGAATGCCGGCGGCCTGACAGGTTGCCACGGCGGCCTTCGCTTCGGCGCGCGGCGGGTCGATGAGTCCGATCAGCGCCAGCAGCGTCAGTTCCTGCTCGGCGTGTTCGGCCGAGTCCGGCTTCTCGGTGAGCGTGCGCGTGGCCATCGCCAGCACGCGCATGCCGCCGGCGGCCATGGATGCGGCCTGCTGCAGCACGCGCGCCGCGTCGATGGGCACGATCGCATCGGCGCTCCGCATGGTCGTGCAGCCGGGGACGACGCGCTCGGGTGCCCCCTTGGTGCACACGATGAAGCGGTGGTCGTGGCGATGCACGGTGGTCATGCGCGCGCGTGCCGACGAGAACGGCACCTCGCCGACACGCGGCCAGTGCGTTTCGAGCGCACCCTTGTTCACGCCAACATCGGCGCCCGCGCGCACGAGGGCCGTCTCGGTGGGATCGCCCACCAGCACGCCCTCCGCGCCGACGGTCACGTCGGTGCACAACGTCATGACTTCCGACAGCGGCGTGAGATCGTGCGCCGGCGGCTGTGACAACGTCCACGCCGTGCCGTCGCTGAGCACGACGGTGTCGACGTGCATGCGGTTCTCGGTGAGCGTGCCTGTTTTGTCGGTGCAGATGTACGTCACCGAGCCTAGCGTCTCGACTGCCGGCAACCGGCGCATGAGCGCCTGCTGCTTCACCATGCGACGCGCGCCGAGCGCGAGCGAGATGGCGACCACGGCGGGAAGCGCCTCGGGAATAGCCGCTACGGCAAGGCTCAGCGCCGTCATGAACATCAGCAGCACGGGTTCGCCGCGCAGCAGTCCAGCGGCGAAGATGATGGCGCAGAGCGCCACGACGGCGACGGCCAGCTTGCGGCCGAGCACCGAGAGGCGCTGCTGCAGTGGCGACGGCGATTCGGGTTCGTCGCGCAGCATGGCGGCAATGCGGCCAAGCTCGGTGCGCATGCCGGTGGCGACCACGATGCCCGCGCCTCGGCCGGTGACGACGGTTGTGCCCTTGAAACTCATGCAGGTCTGATCGCCGACCGCGCTGGCGTCAGCCGGACAGGTGGTCGGATCCTTGCGACTCGGTACGGACTCGCCGGTGAGCGCTGCCTCCTCGATGCTGAGATGTACCGCGTCGAGCAGACGTATATCAGCCGGTACGATGTTGCCCGCCGCGAGCAGTACGATGTCGCCCGGTACGAGCACGGTCGATGGCACCGATACTTCCGCGCCGTCACGCCGCACCTGCGTAAGCGGCTGGCCGAGCGCGCTGAGGGCGGCCATGGCACGGTCGGCGCGATACTCTTGGGCGAAGCCGAGCACCGCGTTCAGGATCACGATCGCGATGATGGCGAGCATGTCCTCGGGTTCGCCAACGAGACCCGCAATCATCGCGGCCACCAGCAAGACCATCACCATCGTGTCGGCGAACTGCGCGGCCAGCATCCGTAGCACACCACGATGGCGTGCACGTTGCAGCACGTTCTCGCCGAATTCGATCGTGCGCGCCTGTACGAGGTCGGCGGTCAGGCCGCGCTCCGTCGAGCTCTTGAGCGCGGCCAGCGTCTCCTCGCGCGAGGTGGCATGCCACGGCACTACATCACGCGGCAGCTTCCTTCCCCGCTTCGCCTTTTCGGTAGGTGACATACACGTACACGGGGATGTCCAGATCGCCAAGGTGATGCGTGATGAGCGGACGGACCTTCTCCCAGTCGAGCCCGCCGGCGCCGGTGGCCAGTCGCGGCAAGGCGATGCTCTTCACGTCGCCCTTGTCGAGTTCGTGCCGTAAGCGCTTCAGGACATGATTGACGTGGGGAATCGATGCGCGCCCTGACGCGGACGAGGCGTGATCGCCTTCCTGCGTCATCAGGTTGTAGATCGTGTGGCCGTCGGCGCTGCGATACGTCCAGAGTTCGCCGGGTTTCGGGTGCGCCTGATGCGCGTAATGGCGGAAGTCCTTCGCCATGCTCGGCCACAACTCGCGCAAGCCGAGAGCAAGCCCCGCGTCGAAGTGGTCATTGGGCGAGACGCCGTGTGCGATGGCCTGCGCCTTGGTGAGCAGAATGTCGCCGTGCAGTTCGTAGATCATGAGCACTCCTCTGCGTGGTGATTCCTGTGGTGTGGTGCGTGACAGGAAAGGTCCGTACGCGCGGAGTCACTCGGCGTCGGTGGAACCCCGACAATGAGGGTGGGATGAGCTGACGGGCGAACAGCCTAACACCCTAGGAAGTAGGCGGAGGGTATCAGGGGGCAGGAAGCAGGAACCGCGCGGTTCACCTGCCTCCTGCCCCCTGATACCCTCCCCCCTGCTCACGAGGGTGTTGAAAGGATCAGCTCACACGGGCGCTTATCCCCCCAACACATTTACGCACCCCTTGGGCGGGGCGGCCAGGCGCTGGTTGCATTCGTCCACCGGGATCGGCACCAACGGGAAGACGCGATGGCTCGGCAACTGCTTCCGGAGCTCGCCGAGGCGATTGTAGCGGCGCGCGTCGACCCAGCGATGCCCGTACTCGAAAAAGAGCGAGTAGCGGCGATCGTACAGCATTTCGGTGACGAGATCACCAGAGAAGGTGGACGCCAGTGCCGGCAGACCACCGGCATTGGTGCGCACGAAGTTCAGATCGGCGATCGCGGCGGCGCGGTTGCCGAGTCCGATGTTGGCTTCGGCGCGAAGGAGGATGAGCTCTTCGTTCCGGATGATCGGGATCGAGGTGACGTTGGTGGGATACACGATCGGCCGCACGTTCGAGCTGATCCCCTGCGTGGCCAGATTGACCGTCCCGACCACGGCCTTGGACGTCGCCCGCAGATCACGCGAACCGTCCGCGCGTAGGCGCGCGTCGGTGAGGAACTCCGGAACCGCCACGATGGCGCGCGGCGCCGGGTCGAACAGCGGATTCACCGCGTCGCCCGATGCCGTGCTGTATACGTGATACACACCGGTGGCGAAGCCAGCGGTGGTGCCGGCCGTGGTGCTGACGAACGATTCATTCAGCGCCGTGAGGGCGTCGGCCCAGCGACCGCGGTACACCTCGAGGCGTGCCTTGAGGCCACGGTTGACGCGCAGGAAGTTCGCCGGCGTGTTGAAGCCAGTGAAGCCCGTGGTCAGCGTGAAAGGGAAGGCCGTGCCGGCCGCCGCGAGATCGGTCTTCGCCTCGTCGAACAGGGCGGCGGTCTTCGTGTACGCTTCGTCGCGCGTGATGAAGGCGCCCTGCACGGTCGGATCCTTCGGCACCTCGAACACGAGACCGAAGGTGTCGCGCACGCGCAGCTGATTCATGTACTCGAGCGCCATGAAGGTTTTCACGAACCCCTTTACGCCGCTCTTTTGCGCTGCGGAGTAATCGGGTACGGCGTCGACGACCTCGAGGATCGTGTAGGCCGTGCGCAGATTACGATACGAGTTCGACCAACCGGCGTCGGTACCGAAGCCACCCGGCTCCAGCGGTCCGATGAGCAGCGCGAGCACGTTGCGCGGCTCGGCGCCGTCGAGGTTCATGATCTCGCGGCCAAAGATGCCGAGCGTGCTGGCCCAGGTGCCCGCGCCGGAGCGGGAGCCGGCGATGACGCCGGCCACGGTGGTGTTCACCGTGGCGGCGTTGGGCGAGCCTTCCAGTTGCGAGGTATTGGGGCTGTTGAAATTCGCGATGTCAGCCGACTGACAGGCGACGATGCTGGCACAGGCGGCTGCGAACAACAGAGTGCGCGCCTGGCGATGACGGAATGTGGTCATGGTCAGAAGTCCAGGCTGAAGTTGAGCCAGTAGCTACGGCTGGCGGGATACGCCGCGAGTTCGCGGTTACGCTGAATGGCGTCGGGCACACCGCCCGCGCCGAAGTTCTGCGCTTCCGGATCGCCACCGCGGAACTTGGTCCACCAGTACAGGTTGCGTCCGCTCAACGAGAGCTTGGCTCCGCTGGCGCCGGCCCACGTCTTGGCCACCCACTTCTGCGGGATATCCCACGTGAGGGTGACTTCGCGCAGCTTCACGTACGACGCGTCCTGGTAGAAAATGCGGGTGACCTGCAGGTAGTTGGTGCGGCGGACTTCGCCGAGCTTTCGGCCCAAGGCGTCGAGCTCTTCGTAGTCGCGCGAGTTCTGGCCGAGGTCGTAGTGACGCCACGTGCCGTTGGCGAGCATGCCGCCCTTCTGCTGGTCGAGCAGCGCGTACAGCGACACGCTCTTGAAGCGCACTTCGTTGCTGAGACCCGCACTCCATAGCGGATTGCCGTCGCCCATCAGCACCGGCACCACGACACGTCCGCCAGCCTGCGGCAGCGTGTCGTTGCCGTAGATCTGCGTGGCTGACTTACCCTGCTCGATTCGCACGGCGCCGGTCTGCAGCGTGCCCAGCAGGAATGGCGCAACCGGGAGGTTCGTGACTTTGGAGCGGCTGGTGCCCCAATTGAGGCGCGCATTCCAGCCCCACGTCGGCGTCTGGATCGGGAACGCGTTGATGGAGACTTCCGCACCCGTCACCTGCATCTCGGCGCCGTTCGACGTCTCGCTGTTGAAGCCCGACGTGGGTGCCAGCGTGCGCGTGATGAGCAGATCGGAGATGTTGCGACGGAAGCCCGTGACCGCGAAGGTGCCGCGATTGCGGAACACGTTCAGGTCGAGACCGGCTTCGATTTCACGCTGACGCTCGGGGCGCAGATCCGACGACGCGCGCACACTGCCGACGCGGAAGGCGCCGAGTCCACCCACGCTCGACAGATCGAGATTCGTGAACTTCTGGCCGTAGAGCGGCTGATTGCCGGTTTCGCCATACGCGAGGCGGATCTTCGCTTCGTCCACCAGGCCGGGGGCGAGGTCGGTGAAGCGGTACGACGTGGCGGCCTTCGGGAAAAGGAAGAACTTCTTCACGTCGCCGTTGTTGCTGCTGCGGTCGGCGCGGGCACCGGCCGTGAACAGCAGCTTGTCGCGCCACAACATTTCCGTCTGCGCGAAGACACCGAAGTCTTCCACGCGCAGGCGCGACTCGTCGACGTCACGCACCGTGCCCGACGTCACGACTTCGAGGCCGCCCAGCAGGTTCTGCGCCGAGGCGCGCGTCTGATTCAGGTCGCGCTCTTCGAACTGTGTGCCGAGCTGCGAGGTGATCTTGAGCGACGACTGCGGGGTCCAGCCGTGCACGAGATTCAGGTTCAGGTTGCGCTGAATGTTCGTGGTCTTCGAGTTGGCCGACGTACCCGGGAGTCCGTCCACCGGCTCGTACTGCAGCGTGGGCGGGGAAAAGATCAGGTTTGACTGATTGAGCAGGTCGACACCGCCGTAGGCGATGAACTGCAGGGTGTTCTTCTCGCCCGTCAGCACATCAGCGGTGAGGCGCGACGTAGTGATATTGCGCCACACGTTCTCGCCGTTCTTGAACTGGTCGATCGTCTGCAGCGGGTTGGACGGATAGAACTGGTTCACCGGCCACGTGCCGTCGGGGCGACGGCGCAGATCGAGGAAGCTCGGAATCTTGGTGAGCGAGTACGCGATCGAGTTGCCGGCATTGTCGTTGCCGAACAGGCCGCGGTCGCTGGCGTTGTTCAGGATCTCGTTGCCGACCTGCAGGTTGAGGCGCTTGGAGATGCGCTGGTCGACGTTGATGCGCGCGCTCGTCTTGCGGGCGAAGGTGTTCTCGACGATGCCTTCTTCATTGCGCCGGCTGATCGACATGAAGTACTTGGTGTCGTCGCTGCCGCCGCTCACGTTGAGCGACACGTCGGAATTCATCGGCGTATTGCCGTAGGCCAGCGACTCGTAGTCGAGTGCGCGGTTGGCGTCGTAGAACGGCGTGATGCCGGCACCGAAGACCGTCACGGCATCGGCGACCGAGTTGAACTTGCGCGAGCCGTTGCGGTACGCGAGTTCCGACGTGCCGCCACCGAGGCGCAGCGAGAACTTCGGCTTGCCGGCGCGACCACGCTTGGTGGTGATGATGATGACACCGCCCGACGCCTTCGATCCGTAGATGGCGGCGGCGGCCGATCCCTTCAGGATGTCGACGTTCTCGATATCGTTCGGATTGAGGTCGGCGATGCGGTTGACCGGGTTCTCCTGGTTGCCCACGGAGATGCCGGTGCCCGCGGCGCGCGTCACTTTGTTCGTGCCGGAGCCGATGGACACGTCGGAGACGATCACACCGTCGATGACGTACAGCGGCTGGGCGGATCCGAGAATCGAGGAGATGCCGCGGATGCGGATGCGATTGCCGCCACCGGGGGCGCCGGTGGACTGCGAGATCTGCGCGCCGGCGATCTTGCCCTGGAACGCGTTCTCGATGGACTGCGCCGACACCTTGTTCACGTCGGCACCGCTCACGGTGGCCACGTCATTGGCGAGGTTGCGGCGCGAGATGCCCGTGGCCTGACCGGTGACGACGACCTGATCGAGATTGAGCACGTC
>CAIUOO010000059.1 GCA_903900795.1 uncultured Gemmatimonadota bacterium
GTCTTGAAGAACTTCGTGAGCGACTTGAACGAGTTGTTCGGCATCGGCGACATGGTCGCGACCACTTCAGACATCGATCCAATCCGGCGTTGTGTGACGAACGAGCTGCGCATCCACCAGGCAGGCGCGAAGTTCATGATGTTCCAGCAGCGCGAGTCCCTCGGCGCAGCCCAATACGAAGGCCGCGGTGCCGAGGGCGTCGGCGACCATGGCGGTCGGGGCGATCACCGAGGCACTGATCACGTCGCGCGGCGACGCGCCCGTACTCGGATCGAGCACATGATGCTCACCCGCCGGATCGTCGGCCACCCGGCGTTCGTAATCGCCCGACGTACACAGCGCAGCGTCGGTGATTGCAACACGTGTGAGCAGCGTATTCGATTCGCGCGGATGGCGAATCCCGACCGTCCATGGCTGCTCGGCGGCGTTGTATCCGCCGCAGTACAGGTCGCCGCCGGCATCGACCACGAAATTCGCCAGCGGCCGCAGCTCCTGCACCGCCATGTCGATGGCGAGTCCTTTGGCCACGGCGCCGAGGTCGAGCAACAGCGGGCGCTCCAATCGGATGGATCGTGTGGCGTCGTTCAGCACCACATCGCGAAACGACACCGGCTCCTCAGCACCCACACCGGAACGCGCGTCCGCACCATCGCGATAATCACGATGGAAGCCGCGGGCTTCCATGCGCGCGCCCACCGTGGGATCGAATGCCCCGTGTGCTTCTTCAGCTACCGCCACGGCAAAGCGCACCGCTTCAAACAGCATCGGCGACACGGCCACGTCTACGCCGTGTGTTGCACACAATCGCCGTAGCTCGCTGCCGGCGTCGAACCGCGAGCACACCGACTCCACGCGATCGAACCAGGCGAAGGCCCGTTCGATGGCGAGATCGCGTGTGCGACGGGCGCGCGCGCTGCGATCGTGCCCGACCACTTCGATCGTGACCACCGTCCCCATGCGCGCGCGCGAGGATTTCGGCGCACTCACGCGCGTGGCATCCAGCGGCAGATCCAGCGGCAGATCCATCAGCAGATCACCCGGCAACTCAAGGGTAGCGAGACTCACTTCGCCTGCGCGAGTGCCTGCGTGACCGCGTAGTAGAACGCGTCGGAGCTGACGGTGGCGCCCGACACGTAATCCACCTCGGCCGACTGACGCGCCACCACCTGCGGTACCAACACGGCGATCCACGAGCACGAGTAGCGCGTGAGGCACTGCGAGATCACCGCGTTCGTGATGCGGCCGCCTTGGATCTCGACCATGGCCTCGATGTCGCCGTGTCGCGACGTACCACGACCGAGGTACACGCCGTCTTTGTACGTCGTCTTGCCGGCGGGCGGGGCGGCAGACGCGGCGGCAGGCGCGGCGGCGGGCGGGGCGGCCGGAGCGGACGACGAAGTCGGCGTCGCCTGCGCCGGCGGCGGTGCACTCGGCGCGGCAGCGGGTGCCGCAACCATCGGCGGCGTGACCGCCACGGACACCGGGGCACTCACCACTGGCGGCGGTGCGGTCCCCATCGTAGCCACAGGTGCCGACACCGGTGTCGCACCAGCAGGCGTGGAGACCGTCGCACCGGCCGCCGTCGCACCGGCCGCCGTCGTCCCGACAACGGCCACGTTCGGCGGACCGCTCGACGTGGCGACTCCTGCGGGCGTGGCCACCGCACTGGAACTGTTCGACAGCGACGCGGCCGCTGGCGCGTCCACCACCGCCACCGCGGCTGACGCCGGGACGATCGACTCTCCCGATTCCCCTGTGGCGGTGCGCCCACCCACTGCCCCTGCCCCCACCCGCGACGCACTGCGCGGACGGCGCTCGGCGCTCTCCGCGGCCATGCGATCGGCCGCCGGCTTCGTTTTCGCGAAGCCCGCCGTGTAGACGATCAGCACGGCCGCTGAACCGAGCGCGACCAGGTTGTTGCCGCGAGCTTTGGACACGAGAGAAGGCGGGCGCGTCGAGAGGCGAGGAAGTGAGTGGAATGTCGGTATATACGCCGCGAACGTCCGCTCTGCTGGGCCAATCGAGCGTCCAGAGTATCTGATCATCAGGAATTGGGCACTGCAATCCCACCGTCGCGGAACCGACCACATATTCCGCGAGTGCCGTACCGATGGTGCCCCTCCGACGCGGCCCGGACACAACCTTCCCCATGCATAACGACGACGAGACCCCACTCGCCGAGCTTGAGCGGCTCCGACGAGAGAATGTGCGCCTCCGCGCTCAGATACAGCACGTCGCCCCCTTGGACGGGCCCGCGCAACGCCCATTGCCGCCGATCTCGCCCTATCCGGGAGACGTGCCGACGCTATATCCCCGTGTGTCGCGCTCGCGACGCTGGATGGGCCGCGCGTTCATGGGGGGCGTGATCGTTCTGGCGCTCGTGACTGCCGCGGTGTTCGCCCGTCGAATCGCCGACTCCGACATCGGCGACGGTATTCGTGACGCTTGGCAGGAA
>CAIUOO010000060.1 GCA_903900795.1 uncultured Gemmatimonadota bacterium
ACGCCCCCGACGACGAGCCGCCGCGGATAAACCGCTCAAAGTTGGGCGACGTCCGCATGATCCCGCCGTCGATGAGCGGTTGCACGCCGGCCCACCGGCGGCTTCCGGCATAGAGCACATGGGGCGTCTTGCGATCGCCAAGCGCCCGGGCGTAGCTGTGATACTCAGACGCGCCGTTCCAATGCTCGCCGCGGGCCAGTTCCACGGCGACCCGCTCACGAAAGTCGGCCAAGTACTTGAAGTGCAGGTGCACCGCCCGCAGATCGGAGCATCGCGTCCCGATGATGGCGTGATTGCTCAGCGAGAGCCTGACGCCCGGTGCGTTATGAAAGAGGGCGACCTTGTTGAGGATGACCCGTGTCCCCAGCACACGCTGTCGAAATCCCCCCACGAGCCGATCCTGAGCCCGGTCGAGCAACACACGGCACGCGACGCGAATACCGCGCGCATCATAGAAGGGACACAGGTCGAGGAGGCTGCCGACGGCCTCCTTCGGCGGACAGAGCGTCGCCGCGTACATGTCGAGCATGACCGAGGCCATGGCGGTGAAGCCATTCGCTTGGTGATACGCGATCACGTCTCTCAGGCCGTGGTCCGGATATCCGGGATACACCAGCAGTTCGTCGGCGTCGGCCACGAGGCACCAGCGGCCCGTAGCGTGCCGCTCGAGCAGTGCTTCGATCCATGCCCAGCCGCAGCCGGACGCGGCGAACGACTGCGACGTGCGGTAGAGCGACACATCGGGCTGCTGCTCGAGCCACTCGGCCGTGCCGTCCTCGGAGCCGTTGTCGACGATAACGAAGTGGTCGACGCCGGTCCGACGATAGTGCTCGAGGAACGGGGCAATCCGGATCATCTCATCGCGGACACAAGCGACCAGCACGATCGCGTCGGGCGCCAGATCGGGGAGCCGAGCCGGCGTCGCATCGAAGCGGACTGCAAAGTGCTTTGGGGCAGCGACGTACACTGGCCGCAGGCGAACTGGCAACGAAATCAGAGAGCCTCCGAGACGCGACGCCGTGGGCAGGTCATTCGCGGCGCCTCCTCAGCGCAATCCATGCAAGGCCGCGGCCGCCGCTGCTACGGTCCGCGCGACATCACCACTGGTCGTATTCCAGCCACAGACGCTGATGCGCATGACCCGCTGACCATCCCACGTGCCGCC
The DNA here is from genome assembly GCA_903900795.1 of uncultured Gemmatimonadota bacterium. GTDB lineage: Bacteria > Gemmatimonadota > Gemmatimonadetes > Gemmatimonadales > Gemmatimonadaceae > Gemmatimonas. The sequence goes on from CAIUOO010000060.1 coordinate 1,166, forward strand.
ACTCATGAAGGCTTCGCCGCTGGCGTTGATCGCGGCGATCACGGGGTCGCTGATGTTGCGGCCATCATGTGCGTTGAACCGGATCAGCCCTTGGTTCATCGTCGGCCGCGCGAGGCCGGTCGCCCCTGGCAACGCCGCCATGCCGTCGTAGATGGCGGCGGCATGATCGCAGCATCGCTCGATCATGGCCGCGAGACCATCGCGGCCCAGCTCCATCAACGCCGCCAGGGCCGGCAATGCGCGGGCTCGGCGCGACCACTCTGGGGTGAAATCCATCGGATCACGGACATCGCCGCCCGTCGTCAGATACGCCGCCGTCATCCGCATGGCCGCGCTGTGCGATACCGGATCCCGGGTGATCGCCATGCCGCAATCATAGGGAGTGTTCAGCCATTTATGGCCATCGGTCGCCCAGCTATCGGCCTGTTCCACCCCGGCCACCAGCGGGGCGAGCCGCGGGCTGGCATTGGCCCACAGTCCGAACGCGCCATCGACATGGACCCATGCGCCCGCCGATTGCGCGATCGGACACAGCGTCGTGAAATCATCGCAGGCACCGATATTCAGGTCGCCAGCATTGAGGATCACCATGGTCGGTGCGTCGGGTGCGAGTGCCAGCGCATGGCGCAGCACGTCGGGTGAGACGTGGCCGGGTCGGTCGCCGCCGAGTGGCACGACACAGTCGCTCCCCAGCCCGAGCAGGCGCAGCGCCCGCGTCACGGAGGCATGATGGTGCGCGTTGGCGAGCACACGGACGATCGGGGCACCCTGCAGTCCCTTGGCTTCGACGTCCCAGCCGTGGCGCGCCAGCACCGCATGACGCGCGGCGGCAAGCGCGGTGAGATGCGCCATCTGGCAGCCGGTGACAAAGGCATAGCTGCAATCGGACGGCAGCCGCAGCGCCTCCAGCAAGAACTGCCCGGCGACTTCCTCCAGCACGGCGCCGGCGGGACTGGTCGATGCCAGCACGGCATTTTGATCCCACGCCGAACACATGATGTCGGTGGCCAGCGCTGCGGGGAGCGCACCGCCCTTGACCCACGCGAAAAAGCGACCGCCGGCATTGCCGGTCAGTCCCGGCTCAGCCGCCGCGGCGATCGCGCGGACGACATGGGTGGCGGGCAGGCCATGCTCCGGCAGATGCGTCGGCAGCGGTGCGCGCATGTCGCTGGGCGTGCCGCGCGAAGCGACAGGGCGGGAGTCAAGCGAGGCCAGATAGCGGCGGGCTTCGGCAAACGCGATGTCGAGGGGGTCCATGGTGGGAGCGTAATGCGCGGACCTCATCACGTCCATGTTGTCCCGGCGTGTGCGTACGGCCGGCCGCCACGCGGTCCTCGCACGTGCACGCCCTGTGATGCCGTGGTGTCCACCAACCCGCCTTCTTTCGAGCGCGTCGCCATGAAAAATCGCTATCCGACCAAACCCAATTCGTGAGCGCTGACTATGTCAACGACCACCCGTCCAATGGCCGTTGTGGCCTGCCCACGCTCATGGCGTTCGGTGTTCCCCGGCACGGGCTTGGTGTCGCGAAACAGTTGCGAAGCCGCGATGAACTCGGTGCCGCCAAGCCCTCTGACACGCTGTCCATCGAGACTGGCGCCGTATGGCCTTGGGCACACGGGATCAACAAACAGAATCGTGCTCACTCCACCTCTCCCTCGGAATCGACCCAGGGCACCCGAGAAACGGGCTGCTCCCGGGGCCTTGACTGAAACAACATTTTGCTGAGCACCCCGATGCCGAGCTGAAGGAACAGGACGTCGTGAATCAGCTGCTTCAGCCTCACTAGGAGATAATCGCCCCACTTGGACTCGAACTTATGAAAGCCGTCGATCATGCGATCGGATTGATAAATCCACGACAGACGTTTGAATGGTGCGATGGACTTTGGGATGAGGTGGGCCGCGGGTTTCGGACCATTAACGAACGTCATGCTCTGGCTCTTGTCTACAAGGTGGGACACTTTCGAGTCAAAGACCAAGGCATGTTTGATGTTGTGCCTTCTCAATTCCACGGTGTAATCGTTGTCGGCAAAATAAAAGTCGAACAACTCATCGAGCGGGCCGACCTGTCGCAAGGTGTCGGCGCTGACCAGCAGGCACCATCCAGAAATCTCGCGCGCGATGTGATACCCCAGCCTGAACTTGGAACGACTGTGTTTCCGAAGACGTTCTTGAGATTCCAATCCTGGTGAGATCGGACTCGCCGAACCGAGTCCGGCGACCTTGAAGGCATCGAGCAACTCCCGCAGCCATCCGGCGTGAAACAACAAGTCGTTGTTGCAGAGCAAGTAGTAGTCCGCCTGCTGCGCTGCAATGCCGCAATTCAGATACCGATGGAAATTGAAATTGGAATCCGGCCTGATGGTGTTCCATGGACTCGGGTAGACCAGTTCCTGAGTACCCTCAGGACTGCTCTCGACAATGGTGACGTGGATGGCCGCGTCGTCTTGTCCATGCTCCAGCAACGATTCCACGCAGGTCTTCGTCATTTGGCGGACTTCGTCGTTGACGGTCCGCGTGAGTATCACCGCGTTGATGGTTGGTTTCTTCATGCGTGACTCGATAACGGTCAATCAAGCAGGTACAGACGAAACGTTTCGTTGGTGACCACATCTCCGGCAAAGTTGCCCAACTCTTTGAGCTGATTGTCCCGAACTGTCCCCTCCTGCAGCCGGTGGCTCAGAACGAGCACGAGCTGTTGGCCGGACGGGCGGGAAAGGGCACGCGCCGCATCGATGATTTCCTGGTCCGTGATTTTGGTCCGTCGTCTCCGGTCCCAAATGATATAGGAACCCCACCGTTTCGACTGCGGATAGTAAAACTGCCGTTGGGCCGATGAACCAAGGATCGCCGACGCGGGCGCGTCGGCATGGCCAACGAGAAGGCTTTCGTCGTGGCCGTGCTGATGGAGGTACTCTGCCACCGCCGGCGCGGTGGAAAACGGAAAGCGGTACTCCTGAATGGAGGCAATCCCTGCTGCGGCGACATGAATGCCGAACAGCAGCGTCAGACTGGCGCTGAGCGCGCGGGCCCAGCGCTCGCGGCCAGCGGACGCCGCTTGCGCGGCCAGCGCGGCAGGGGCATTGCTCTGGGCCATCCACGTTGACACGACCAGCCAGAGAAACAGGAAACCATGATGCCGCGCGTAGCCGGAGAACTTGGCGTAGAAGAACGCCAACAGCCCTGCGGTGCCGACGCCGAAGACAAACATGGCGATCGGGTGGCGACGGAGGCCGGCGAATACAAAGACCACGTAGCCGAGAACGGCGAGGCCGGCGAAGCGGTTTATCGGGAGCAATCGATCGTCGAGGAGCAGGGGATTGTTCCAGTAGTGCAGTCCGATCGTGGGCACCGGCAGGTAGCCCCCGATCAGTGCCTTGGCGGTCCTGCTCAACGCATCGTAATCGAAGCCAAACTGCCAGCGCCGTAACGTGCCGCTATCGGGCGGTGGCATGACTTGGAGCACAGCCGTAACGATCCCGAGAGCGATGACCGTGCATCCTGCGTAGAACGGAAGGCGATCGCAGTGTGGCTCATCGGGGCTTACTTTCGTAAGGAGGCGTTCCAGACAGAGCGAGGCGAATAGCACCATCACCAGGATCACGCTCAACACATGCGTGTGGCACAGGAGAAACAGCGTGAGGGCAAGCAGCACGAAGTGGCGGTGCCGCCGGGGATACAGGCAACAGAAGACCGTCAGGAGCAACAGGCTGAGACCATAATTGCGGGCAATGATCGCGTACTCGTAAAAGGGAAAGTACCCGAAGCTGAACAAGACTTTCTGGAGCCTCGTAAAAGGAGACCACCGCGCGAACAGGTACACCGTGGCGGTGGCGACGAGCAGATTCAGGATCTGCATCGGGACCGGAGTACGGAAGGCCCGGGTCAGGGGCATCAGGAGTAATTGCCAGAGGACCGGGTGGCCTTCGTACTTTTGACGCGCGAGCAGATCGATCGCTGAAGCACTGTCGCGAGCAAGCAGCCACGCCTGTACTTCGTCCCGCCACAGTTCGTGGTGCGCCATGACAAACGCCCCCACGACGAGAAAGGCCACGGCAATCAGCACAGAGAATCGATCGCTTTTCACGCTGTGCAAAAAGGGCCTCGGCTGAATGAAGACGCTCGGCGACCGAATCCACTGCCGCCGTGGTCGGTGATAGACTTCGCGGTAAGTATACTGCCGCATACACGGCTACGGCCCCGGGCAACGCCTCCAGATGAGAATCAAGGTCTCCACTTTCCCGCAGTCCACGATCCTCCGCCAGACCCCGCAACAACAGGGCATCTGGAAGGACGCGTCGTTCTTCGTCAACACCGACGTCGTGGACTGTGACGCCTGGGTGGTGCACGAGGCCGTGAGCCGCCGGGAGTCGGCCATCTGTCCGCCGGGCAACGTGATCCTGATCACGGGGGAGCCGCCCGACATCAAGAGCTACGATGCCCGGTGGCTCGAGGCGTTCAG
>CAIUOO010000061.1 GCA_903900795.1 uncultured Gemmatimonadota bacterium
ACGCAGCATCCGGAACGCTGGCGCGGGAACACCCGCGACTGGTCGCGCCCGACGACGGTGTACTTGAATGATGCACGATCCGCGAGCGCCACCGGCGTCGCGGGATAGAACGTCATACGACAACTATCTTGACACTCACCGCGAGGCATAGTCGCGATATTCTTTCTCCAGTGAAACTGAGGGTACGAGCACATCGACTTCGTACCCGAGAGCTCGCGCTTCCCGCATGAGCTGTTGTCCTACAATTGTCTTGCCGGAGCCAGGCGGCCCTTCGCCAATCACCAGCCTTGGTTCACCGCGCGCGCCAGCACTCCCAAACGGCAGAACACGATTGAAAAACCGTTGCTGCGGAGAAAACAGGGCGTACTCGATGACGCCCGCCGCAGCGTCAGACGAGCTGGTCGCCATGCTATCCAGTCGTTCAGCCGAATACTGGGCGATCTGATCCGCCGCGGCGCCTGTCTTTGCCTCTGCGAGCACGTGCTGGTGGAAGTGCCCGATTCGAGCAAGAAAGGCATCAATCGCGTACGCTCGTGCACGATGCTCTACAAGATGTATGAACGCAGCAAGTGTCCCGTCGAGCCGTGGTACAGTGGTAAATACTGCACGAACGTCGGCTAACCGCAGCCTGAATTCGCGGCCTGGCGTGTGGGATAGTGCCCGAAGCTTTGAGCCGCGCGTTGTACGGAGCCTCCTCCACGCGCTTGCCAGCGTGGCGGCCAGATCCTGACACGTCTGGCCATGATGTTCGGCCTCATCCCTTGCCTCACGATGCAGATAGACGGCGGCAATTCGATCATTCGACGACATCGTACCTCGATAGCACTCGAGGGTGTCGTTCTTGCGGGTCCTGCTCGCGCCACTCAATGCAGAAAGCTGTGGGGACCACTTTCGCGGACCGACAGGAATCACTCATCCGCGTCGCCCGGAATCACAAGCATTTTGCGCAGTGCGTGCTTGAGCAATTCCCGCCGGGCGTCGGTGAACGCAATAAAGTCCGTCAAATCCCTACCGACATTCGGAATGAAGTGCTGCGTGCCGTACGCAGCGGCAGCAGATGGATTGCCACTGAATTGCGCATCGTACCATTCACCAAACGGCAGGTCCGACTTGGACTGGTTCACATGGCCCTGCAGCAGCTGCAGGTTGGCCAGGCTGTCACGACGATCGACGGATTCTTCCCGGGCGTCGGCGTCGGACATACCAGATTTCTTGAGCTGCGACAGCGTGATCTTCGACCGCGGATGGACATGGTCGATGTGAAACTGATTGGCGAAGTCGAGCCAGGGGTAAAGCAGCGCCAGCGTCGGGAAGACATATCCGCTGTTATAGTCCTCCTCGAGCATGCGATCGAGGTCGGTGTCGGTGACGCGCATGTCGCGCGCCTCAAGGTCCAGCCGATGGACGATTGTCGCGGCCGGAAATACCCCCGGACTTGCGCTAGCGAGCACCTCGCGGACTGCGCGCAGCACGGAGTCGGGCTGACCCGTGAAGGTCCGTTTGAGAAGCGCCGTGAGCAGCCACCGCCGAATGCGTTCACGATCCTGCTTGTGCGAAGAGGACGTGAGGTACGCGGCGCCGTTTTGCTGCTGCGCCAGATAGTACGCGATGGGCACCACGGCGTTCGAGGATGGGATCGTGGCGGACGACAATCCAAACGACGCGAGCAGCTGTGCCGTCTGGTGCAGGGCGTTACGGATGCGTGGCCACCGCTCCTCGATGACACGCATGTTCTCTGTAGAGAAGTTTGCGGTCGAGAACCGCGTTTCGAAGTCCGCCAGCATTAGGCAGGTCTTGAGCACGAAGTCCTTCGTAAAGGCAAACCCCTGCCCCACCTTGTTCAGGTCGTCGACGAGCAGGTAGATCGCCTCTCGCGCATCCGTGTCCTTCCACTCGGCCGTCGCGATCGATAGCAGTAGGTCCGAGTACGACAGCACTGTCCCACCGCTGTTCACGCGTACGAAGATCGAGAGGACCTTGTCCAGATCGGGCGCCTTCTCGAGGTACGCCGACACAGTGCCGCGATCCACTACGTGCCTATAGAGATCGGAGAGCACCTTGGTGGCCAGCTGGTTGTTGCCGAGATCTCTATGCTGAAGCGCTTGAATGATGTCGAATGGGCTTGAATAGCCCATGACGGTGCCGACACGGAACCACGTGTCGCCCGCATCGTCCACGAGAAAGTCCTCGGTGGACTCCCGGAAGCGAAGATCATATTCCATCTCCGGATCTTCCGGCTTCTTGGTGAGGCAGACGTACAAGCGCTGCCTGGGATAGGCATTCGGGTTGGTCTTCCGCACGCGCGGTTTGCGAAAGGCATACGTGCCACAAAGCCCGATAAACAACGCGGTGAGTCGCTGCTGGCCGTCGAGGACCGCCGTGACATCGTTAGCCCCGGTGAGCACCGCCTTCTGATTGTGGCGCGCATCCCGCTCGTGATAGTCCTGCACGAAGTGGTAGAACGCGTAGTCGGACGTCCGCGCAGCAGGAACCATCCAGAAGAGGAAGCTGCCGATTGGATATCCCTTTAGAAGGGAATCGAACAGCTTGACGATCTGGTCGGGCTTCCAAACGAACTCCCGCTGAATCGACGGGAGCACATATTTTCGGTCATTGATGTTGCGGACGGCGTCAGCAACACTGATAGGAGTTTCGAAGGCCATGAGGAATGCGTGCTCAATTGGTGGTTTTGAAGAGGTGCTGCCGGTGCCACGCGAAGTACGGTGCGTGCGCGGGCGCGACGGGAATTGCGCAGGCCTCGCCGTCCAGCCCGAGTACTCGCCGTTCAATTGTTGGCAGACTTGGTGATACGAGGACTTCACCTTGGGGCCCCACACCGATGAGACCTCGATCAAAAGCCGCATCCAGGTGTGCGGCCAGCAGCAGGCCATTATGCACGTCCAGCCGCTCGACGTCAGTGGCTTCGCTCCACGGTTTCGCGTGCGACGCGCGCAGCAGTGCCGGCTCGGTGACTCCGGAAATCGGGCAGCGGCCATCCCAGTAGCCGATTAGCGCCTCACGAAAGTTGGCCTGCCCGATGCGCTGCCGGACTTCGGCGACGCGCTCTGTTTCGCGATCGGCGCTGCTCCGCTCCAGTTCCTCAAGGACTTGCTGCTCAAAGCGAACCAGCGGCTGGTTCGGGAGGACCTTACCCAGAACGGCGATCCGTCGGCAGAGTGCGTCGAGGGCGCTGTCAGTCCCGCAGGACCACGCGGCAGTAGCGCCAAGCGGGAGTTCTCCGCTCCACTGCTCGACCGCTGGGACGGAAGCCAATTCCTCGGCAACCGAGGCGGGAGCTGCCGCGACAATACGTTTGTGCCCCCGGCTCGTGAGCCAGAGTGTCGTGATGCTGTTCGGCGACGTGAAGCGAAGCCATTCACCGTCGGCCCCCAGTTCACGCTCAAACCCGGCGTCCGTTGCGCGCATGCGAAGAAGCGTATCATCACGCATTGGCTATCCAGCTCCAAAGATGCGATCCCACGCCTCAAGCACCAACCGTCGTGTCCGGTATTCTCCGAACTCGCGGACTTCTTTGTCCTTCAGTACACGGAATGTCTCACTTGGATAGTCCGCGCCCATTACGGACCGAGGATCCAAGACGAAATCGAGATCCTGCCGCGTCAAACCGAAGATGCGTCCGCAGCAAGCGTCAATTTCAGCACGAATCGTTGCTTGACGATCCGAACTCAATCTGGGGTGAGTATCTACTTCTAAGTCGCTCGCCCAGCCGCTCAGGCTCTTGCTTGTGCACGAAAGTTCCGCAACGCGCTGGACAATGTATTCCACCGTAGAAGGCTCGATCGTTCGTGGATCCGGGACTGGTAGCTGGCGAAGAATAAAGTACGTCAGGTGGATTCCGCCGACCTTGATTCGTGCGCAGTAGTCGAAGATGAGCGACGAGAAGATCGCGGAGAGTAGTGCGCCGTGCACCGCCGCGCGCTCGTCCGGCAGAATCAACAAGGGCATCGTGTGCCCGACAGCTACCCTAGGGATAGGTGTGGCGATCACCGTACGCTCGTCAGTCGCTCGACAGATATCTCTCCATCCCAAAAGCCAGGGTCGCTTCCATCCGATCGCATCTAGGCGCTCGTCAAGGTCCTCCTGCGGCACCCAATACCGCGGACGCACCTCAAAGCTCGGATCCTGCTTCTCTTGTTCGGTCACGCCGCGAACAGCCTCCTCGTCCCCGCCCGTGTACGTGGCCCAGCGATGATCGAATTGATGCATCATCTTCGCCTCGTACAGCGGCACGAGTCCCGGGCCGGGTGCGGTGCGAAAGAGTCCCGAGTCGTTCGCCATGTCGAAGAGTCTCGTAAAGGAGAGCCCCCATGGATTTCCGTCCTCGCGCGTTTCATCCCACAGCACCGGTACGTTCCGGTAGATCTTGGCCGTCAACTCGGCATCAGCCTTCGATCGAAACACCGGCGCGTTACCGGTGTTGGGATTCAGCCGGCGCAAGTCTTCTGCTGCGAGAGTAAAGCGTCGTCGTTCATCGAAACGCTGCTCGGGCTGCGTAAGGAAGAAGGCGAAGCGGGGCTCATCGCTTCTCCCAATCGTGAGAAGGCAGAACTTGTAGCTGCGGTGAACGCCGGCGAATAGCGCGTCCCGATTCTCGAAGTCGATCAGCGACGCGAGACGACCATCGGCCACGTGCCGGAAGTACGGGGCGGTGCCCGCGTCACTCGCGATGCCTGAGGGAAGCACGAGACCGGCCCGACCATCTGGGTTCACCAGCCGCAGCCCCGCTTCAGCAAAGAGCGCGTACAGGTTCACGTCGCCCGATCCAGTTAGCGGGAAGCGACCGCCGTTGCGTGCATATTGACTGGTTCCCTCGGCTTCCTGCTTGGCGCGCTCAAATGCGTCAGCCAGACGACGCGCGGCCGAACCCGACGGCGCGTCAGTGAGCGTCCGGATCGCCCGCGTGCGGGCTGCGGCGTTCACGGCGTTCGCGATCCGTGGGTCGCGGGTGGCGAAGAACTCCTTCTCACTGAGCTTCACCTTCTCCCACGGCGGGTTGCCCAGCACGCAGTCAAATCCACCGCGCGCCATGATTTGCGCGAACGTGATCGGCCAATGCAGGAATGGAACCTCGCGCGACAGCGCCGCCACGGCCTGCTGCATCGGCTGCGGCGGCTCCATGCCCAGGGCGAGGTTGCGCAGTGTCCCCGTCGTAGGCACGAGCGCCCGCCCCGCCTTGTCCTTGCGCAACAGAAACGCTGCCACGTACGCGTCGCACGCAAACCGGTACCGCGCATCCTCTCGTGATCGGGCCCCTTCCAACGCCTCGCGCTTGGCCTCGATCTCCGCCAGCGTGCCGTCTGGCAACGCGTCCACCGCCGCCAGTTCCCGTGCGAGTGACGACGCGTCGAAGCGCACCGTGAGCTGCCCCAGCCGCTCCTGCTCGAGGGCTCTCAGGTCGGCTGCGTTAGCCTTCTTGAGCGCTTTCAGCACGTCGGCGTCGTCGCCCGTAAGCGGCGTGAAGGCCGCAGCCGGGATGCCGTCTTCGAGTACCGCTGGGTCGAGCACGCCCAGGATCGCGTCACCGTGCGCCAAGTGATGGTCAAGGAAGGCAAGGGGCTTGCCGGGTTCCATGGCCTCGAGCCACAGAGCGATCCGCGCGAGCTCCACTGCCATGGCGTTCTTGTCCACACCGTACACGCAATGCGCGACCACGTCGCGTAGGGCATGCCGGAATGCGTCCGGCCCCGGTGTGCCATCCACCCGAAGGCGGGCGAGGTGGGCTGCAAGGCGTCGCGCGGCACCAAGCAAAAAGTGCCCGCTACCCATGGCGGGGTCGAGCACGGCCAAGCGCAGCAGCGCTTGTTCCGGATCCGCGGTATTGAGCGCGCGCGCAATGACAGGCTCCAGCGCCGAGTCGAGCAGCGCCTGCACAAGGGAGTCGGGCGTGTAATAGCTGCCGCTGAGCTTGCGCGCATTGCCGCTCGTCGCGGCAGCGCTTCCACCGTCCTGCCCTGGTGCCACATCCCCCACGAAGCCGAATTTCCAGGCCCCCTCGGCCACCTCCGGGACCAGCTCAAGCAACGACTCGTACACACTGCCCAGCTCCTCCGTGCCCATGTCTCGCCAATTCACTCGCACCACTGCGTGCTCGTGCGGCAGCCAGGTAAGCCGGAATACGGCATCAAGCAGCGCCCGATTCGCGAGTCGTGCTGTATCCAGATCCGCGCTCTGCGTGACCGCAAAGAGTCCACCAAGGCCGGGTAGACCCAAGCGCGGCTCCCCCACCGCGCAGCCACGAAACGCCACCACCAGACTGTCCCATGCGTCATCGTGACGATCGTACGCCCGACGACGGGCCGAGCGCTCCCGCAGCCGCTGCAGGCCATAGCCAGCGCGGTACATCGTGATGGCACCGGGGTCGTCGGCGGCGGCGTGCAGTAGCTCGCGCTCCTCGGCGACGAGCAAAAAGATCATGCGGTACACGACGCGCAGCAGCTGTTGCTGGTAGGCCGCGGCGTCGAGGGCCCCGCTCGTCAGCCGTTCACGCAGTGCGCTGTTCGACGGGTGCGCTAGAAACCCGGTGCCGAGTGCCCGAAGTGCCGCCTCCACGCCCTCGCGGAGTCGGTCGCGCGCGACGGTTCCCGCTTCGAGCCCCGCAGCACGCCACTCTTCAAGTATCGCCTCGTGGGCCGGCGCATCGGCACGCCCGAAGCGTGACTCGTGCAGCAACAGCCAGCAGAGCGAGAAGTCCGCGTACCGCTGCTCGGCAAAGATACGCGCTAGATCCACCTCGATCCACGCCGGTCTTGTGAGCGACGCGTTGTCGCGCACGACTCGTAGGATGCGCCCATTCGTGACCAGCCCCCACAACGCCCCCTCACTGGCGTTCAGGAACTCCTGCACCAAGCCGAACGGCGAGCGTCGCCGGGCGCCGTCACCAAAGCGCACGTTCGCGGCATCGAGGTCGTCGTTCGCCGGTGCCACCACAATTGGCACGCTGCCGGCGAGCGCGGAGGCCGTAATCGGGTATGCGCGATCGCCGAGGAACGGCGCGGAGGCCATGGGCTGGATCGTCTGCCACCCCAATGCGTCACGGAGCAGTGCGAGTACAGCGCGTTCCCGCGCAGCGTTCCCGCCCCTCGCATCGCCCAACACTTCGCGCCAGTGCGCTTCCGCGATTCGCCAGGCTCGTCCGATCTCGTCGCGGACCGAGAGCCCACGAGGGACCCCGTAATCGGAGGCGGCCTGATGGCCCGCGTCGAGTGCGGCCACGCGCGCGAGGAAGTCGGCCGAGATCAGCCCACCCTCCACGCGGACGGCATCAAAGGCCAGTGCCGGTTGGCGCGCCATCAGCGCACCTCCGGCAGCAGAATCCATGCACCGATCACGTCAGCCGGTTCCATCGCACGAACCGAATACGCACCGCGCGCTTTCGCGGCGTCACGCACCCGCCGGTGATCCGCCAACAGGGCATCAGCGCGGCGGCGCGCCACGTCGGCCAGTACCGGCGCCAGTCGTGCCTGTTGTGATACCAACCATTCGAGCTGTGCCGCCCGTACTCCATCGGGGAGCGTGCCACTCGGCTCAGCCAGCAGGAGACGCGAGGCCTCTTCGTCGGTGAGCGGGGCATCCGCGCCGGCAACGATCGCGACCGGCAGCGCCTCCTCGACCAGCGACTGGATCGCGGGCTTGTCCTTGCGCGCAATGGTGAGTTCGTATCGGAGCCGCGCCACCACGAGCAGCGTACGCGTGGCGACCGCCGGTGTTGGCCACACGCCGGTGCGCCCCAGCACCGTGGCACCGCCATGGATGCCGTCGCTGTCGAGGGTGTGCTCGAGTAGGGTGTCGGCCAGCGTGGCCGGGAGCGGATGGCTTCGGCGCATCGGAAGCGCAGCACCGACGGCCACATCACCTGGCACCACGCGTAGTCGCCGCCCCGCGATACCGGCCAATTCCAGCCGTTCGCGCATGGCTTGGTCGAAATCGTCGAGATTCAGCGTGAGCACGCCGGATGCCGATCGTTGGGGCGCCGAGCCGACGCGCGCGCTGGCGCGCTCCACGAAGCGCGTGAGCTCGACCACATTGCCAAGCGCTTCCTGTGCACGGGCAAACTCCGGCGCGACGTCCTCCGGCTTGAGGCGCCGTTGCGCGAACTTCGTCGCGACGCGACTGGCCCTCGCTTCGGCGTTCTGCCACGCCACATCCACCGCCTTCGCTTCAGGCAGACCGGCAAGTTCGAGCGTTAGCTGACCAGCGTCTGGCCGGTTTCGGCGTCGCAGTAACACGGCACGAAGGAGCGCTTCGGTGAGCTGTCGTTCCTCGTCGGGAAGCGGTACGGGGACACCTAGGCGGGCGGCGATCGTCGCGGCCTTGCGAAGGATCACTTCAAGCACCGCACCATCCACCGGATTATTTGCTCCGAACAGCAGGACGGTACGCACCACGGGAGAAGCCTGACCGAAGCGGTCGACGCGCCCCTCACGCTGCTCATGACGCGTAGGATTCCACGAGAGGTCGTAGTGCACGACCGCATCGAACCGATCCTGCAGGTTGACGCCCTCAGAGAGACAGTCCGTGGCCACCAGAATGCGCGGGGACTCACGGTCGAACGCGTCCACCAGTTCCGTCCGCGCGTCGGAGGGTAACTCGCCCGTTACCGCTGTGACCTGTACACCGGGGAACCGATGGCGCAGGTGCTCGGCCACATAGTGCGCCGTGGCGATGTAGTGGCAGAACACGATGGGGGCGAAGCCTTCGGCCAGCAGTGTTTTGAGCTGGTCGCCGAGCGCGTCGAGCTTTGGGTCCGCACCTTCACCGGCGAGCGCCTTGGCATGCTCCAGGAGCGCCTGCACTTCGGCCGCCCCCGTATCTGCGGCCGGCTCGGCGTCGACGGACGACTCACCCTCATCCGGGTCGAGCTCGAAGACCTGTTCGCCCAGTCGTTCAACGGCCTCGTTATCGAGCGCGCCTGCGAGGCGTGTCTGGAGTGCGCGGATCGCGGCCGCAGGCGAAGAGGCTACGCAGCGCAGCAAGGCGAGCGTGCCCCAAAAGGCGAGTCGGCGCTCCCGCGTGCCGGTTCCGGCCGCTTCGGTGACCTCCTCGCAATACGCCAGCACCTCCTCGAGAAATGACTCCCAGGCGCCCGTCAGCCGGTACGGTAGATCTGCCGACTCTCGATGGGGAAAGAGCGTCTCGTCGTGCCACTCGCGGATATCGATGCGTCGCCGCTGCACGAGATGCCCTGCCAACCGGTCGCGAAACGCAGGCGTCATGTCCTGATCGCGCATGTCCTCGAGTTGCGCGAACGAAGGATCAACGAGGGCAAGCAGACGCACAAACGCGGTTTCGTCACCGCTGTGCGGCGTCGCCGTGCACAGGATGGCGTGCCGGTCGGCCGACTCGAGAAGCTGGGACAGCAGGCGGTAGCGCTGGTGTCGAACGCCGGCACCGGTCGTACAGGTGTGCGCTTCGTCCACCACAATGGCTTCCGGGCAGCTGCGGGCAAACTCGTCGCGACGACGATCGCTCTTGATGTAGTCGAGTGAGACCACGGTGAACGGGTGCGCATCAAAGAGCGATGCGCCCATCGGCAATCCCCGTTCCAGTCGGCGGGCTGTGCCGGCTGTGACCGCTTCAGCCGCGAAGTGGAATCGCGTGCGCAATTCCTTTACCCACTGATCCACGAGATGCGGCGGGCAGAGGACGGCGAATCGGCGGATCTCGCCGCGATCGTACAGCTCACGCATGATGAGCAGCGCCTCGATCGTCTTGCCAAGACCTACGTCGTCGGCAATGAGTAGCCGCACGGTCTCCTGCGAGAGGGCCATCATCAGCGGTACGAGCTGGTAGGGCCGCGGGCTCACGTCCACCTGGCCAAACGAGCGGAACGGACCAGCACCTCTGCGCAGTGAGAGCCGGAGCGCATCGTGCAGCAACACGGCGTCGGCATGTCCGCCTTCCTGGTCGGCGCGTGGCCACGGGAATGTGGCGGCGGCAACATCGGGCTCGAGGCCAAGATGCAGTACGGTGGCGTCCTCCTCGCTGCCACTCAACGGGCGCAGGCGGAGCACGTCGCCCGAACTGCCGGGCTGCACGACCCATTCACGGCGGCGGGCGCGTACCAGCGTTCCGGGTACAAAATTACGTATCGTGAGAGACATCAGCGTGCGGATTCGAGGTACTTGGACAGACGGAGGAACAGATCCGGCCAGCGTCCGACATCAGCGGGGAAAGAGAACAGCGTCGTGCCCTCGTTCTCGAGTTGTTCCTTCAGGGCGGCTGGTGTATCAGCGAGGACCACTGCCGCATAGGCCGCGGCCCATCGGGGCGCCGAGTTGCCGGCTATGGTCCAGGCAGGGAGCGTGATACCGGAGGCGGCGCGCGCCTCTTCCCAGCGGATAAGCCACGGTGATCGCTCGTGCGGATCGATGAGCACGTCGTGCACATCGAGGGATGGCGGAGCGTCGTGGACAGCGGTCGCGATCTGGGCCAGGCGCAGCAGCAGTCGTCGCGTGGGAATGTCTGTGCGGTCGACGGCGTCGTGGTCGGGCTGATTGAAATACGACAGCACGCACCGATAGCAGGCGCGTACGCAGGCATCGGGGGTGTCGGCCAACGCTTCTGCGCTGGGCAGCGTGGCGTCGGCTCTCCAGTCAGGCAGGTCAAGGTGCATGAGCCGAAGCGCCTCGTGCGCGACCCGCGCCATGGCATCGGGCTCGTGCACCAAGCGAGTAAGCACACCAGCCCCTCCTTCAGTGGCTTCGTAGAAGAGCAACCCACGGCGCCGCTCCCGGTCAGGGAGCGGTTCCACGAGTAGCTCGCCTTCTTCCAGCTGGTATACGAGTTCTATGGCACGTCGCACCGCGTGCTGAAACGTCGCCCGCGTAGTGGCCGACAGATTCTCGTCATCAAAGAATCGGAGCAGCAGCGCGTTCTTCTGATCTTGGACAAAGGGTACGACACGTTGAGCAGCCACTCGTCCGGGATTCGGCCCGTCGCTGTCATCGTCGCCTAGGCCGCGCCCCCACCATCCTGTGCTGGGGTTGATGTCGAAGCCGTGTGACGAGCGTTCCTTGCGGCGACGAAGACCCAGATTGATACGCGTGATGGTCGCGCTGGACCCATACTGTAGTAACAGCACGTCACCGGCCGCGTCCGCGGCTCGCACCGTGCGCACGCTTGGTCCGTCCCCGCGCTCTGCCCAGCGGAACGTGGTAACGAGCTCAAAGCCCTGCCGCTGACGCTCTTCGTCGTCGGCGGTGATACGCTCTGTGGGGCGCGTATCCACGTGCTCAATACGGAGCAGGTTCCTGACCAGCATGGCGTTGCCCAGTGAGGCGCCGCATGCATGGCAGCCATTGCGGTGCGTCTCAAGGTGCCCACCACCGCATGTCGTGCACACACGCACCTGCTGCACCGCCAGTTGTCCAACCTGTGGGGCCGTCCCTTCCTGGCGTCCCCCGAGGCGCACTTTCACCACGCGATACGTGCGACCCTCGTGATACAACAATGATTTCGGACCAAACTCGGAGAGCGCCAGAAAACGCGGGCGCTGCACGTAGGCCTGATCTTTCTCACGCTCTCCGGGAATGCATGCGAGCAGCGGCAGTCGCGGGAAATTATAGCCGGGCAGGAAACCTTCGGTCGCGAGGTAGCGATAGAGATTGAAGTCACTTGACTGCTCCTGATTTCGGTCCTGCAGGGCAAGCAACAGGTCCGTGGCTACCGCCTGCTCACGCTTTGCCATCCACTGCTGCTCGGGTGGCTGGGTATGATCGTCAAGTATGCGACGTGCCTGGTCGCGCTGGTGGAGCGCGCTCTGATACAGCGAACGCCAGCGCTCAAACGCGCGATCAAACGAGCGGCCGGCAGCATCGATGACGCGGTCCGCAAAGGCAGCCGCACTATCGAACCATGGGGCGCGTGCAGGGTCAAGTTCGTCCGTCAGCAAACCGAGTACGCGTATGCTTCTCTCACGGGCCTCCGCCGCTACTTCGGGCAACGACAACGGATCCATGACTTCCGGCAACACCGCCTGAGTCCCGCCGGCACTCAGATCAAGCACCTCGCTGATGCCCTTCGGGAGCGGATGACGCGAGGATGCAAGCCAGACCGCATGCAGATGACTGGAGATGAGGTCGCGATTGGCAAGGTCGAGCAGCGGCGCACGTACTTCGCCGTGTACCATCGCACGCGGCTTACGGAAGAAGTGCTGATCGTGAGGGCTTCGCGACGCACAGTACGTCACGACGAGTGCGGCCATACCGCTGCGTCCGGCGCGACCGCTGCGCTGTGCGTAGTTGGCGGGCGTCGGCGGTACGTTGCGCAGATACACAGCGTTGAGCGCCGAGATGTCGACGCCCAACTCCATCGTGGGCGAGCAGAACAGGAGCGGCAGGAACGAGGCGCGCTCCCCTTCCGCCCGACGCTCCGCGCTCGTCTCGAGTTCTCTCTTCTCCTCTTGCCCGAAGCGAAAGCGCTTCTCGCGGAGGCGCCGACGAACATCCTTCACCTGGGCCGTATGCTCACGCGCCTCGAAGCCAAAGAGCGGCGAGTCACCCGCGTTCAACTGTGCAGCGATGGTCTCGTAAAGCCGCACGAAATACGGGTTCGCCGTCTCGTTCGGAGCGGCCGCGACATAGCGAACGGCATCGGCAGCCAACTGCCAACCCGGGACGCTGAATGGTGTTTGCGGCGTCTTGGTAACGAGGCCGTGGTAGCGCAGAAACTCTAGCAGATTGTTGATCAAATCGGCGTACGCTTTTCGGTCAGGCGCCCAGCTTGACCGCTCGCCCCACAGGGAGGCCTTGCGAAGCTGTCGGCCAAGCGTGGTGGTGAAGCCGCCGCGAAGCAGCCGCTCAGCGTCACGCGCAGTGACTCGTGCAGGCGCCTCAACCGTCATCCATGCGGGAACTCGTGGGTGCTCATCGCGCGCGATGCCCCACGAGGCCTGAAGCATGGTTTGGCTGCGGGCCTGCGTCGTCTCGAAGGCTGTCCTCTCAAAGGCCGGCGCATCGACCGCAGAGCCGAGTCGCAGGTGGTCGAGTACTGTGCGCATTACCCGCGCTCGCACGTCCGGTGCGACGCCAGGTAACGTACCGGGTGCATCCTTCATGGCGGCCTCGTCGCGCACTAGCGTCTCGAGGCGGTCGTACCGTGCGTGCACGAGCCCGAGGCGCTCTAGCGTCGGGTTGGTGTAGCGCCACCCGCGCCGCTGATCGAGCCAGATTCGGTAGGCCAGTACCTGACGTAATGCAGCTGCTGCGTCTTCAACCTTGCCGGGCCCGACGTCGGGATCAAGAAGCCACGCTGCCAGATGCGAGTCCTTCGGAACTTCGTCACGAAGCAATGGCCGGTCGAAGCCGAGCGCACTTTGCATCGCGGCGCCCACCTCATCAAGCGTGAGGCCAGTCGCGCCCGCGCGCTGAACAGCGAGCAGCAGTGCGCCACGTGTGAGGCATACCTGAACGAAGTCGTTGAAATGACCGGCTTGGAGAGCCGCATCCTGCCGATTGTCGGTGAACGCGAGCAGTTTACGGCTATATGTCGGGAGGTCGTCTGACACGTGCATCCACCGTAGCACGGATGCGGTGAGCATGGTCGTGGCCGACGAGCGGCCCTCGGCCGAGAGCGACGCAAGGCGGGTAATGTCCTTCCCCTGCGCTCCCCAGCTCGTACCACATCGCAGGCATAGGCGGAATTTCCCGGGCATGAACCACGCCTGGTATCCCGACGGCGTTTCACGACCATCAGAGCCGACGCGCACCGCTTGTGCTCGATACGGCTTGTAATTGGACCGGATGCGGCGCGAGCCATTCGCGCGTGTCTCGAGCCAATCCTCAGGGTACGCCTCGTCCGTACCATCAAACTCGAGAGGATCACCTGAAGACAGCCCCGCGAGCGTGATGAACCCTACGATCTCATGCTCGCCGTCTTCGCCAGTATCATCCTCGTCGTCGGCGGTGGTGCGTACCGGTCCGTCGTCGATGCTGCGCGGCAGCATGAGTCCCTTCACACGCCGCACCGGATGGTACTCGTGGCCGCAGTTGCGGCAGAAGTGCGTCTCGTACAGCCGCTTGTCCGGCGCAGCTGGCAAGAATGGTTGCGCCTCGAGCTCCACGACGCGGGCGCCGGGTGGCTCCAGTGTGCTGTACACCGTGCCCGCACCAGAGAGGAACTGGTGCAGCTTGAACGCAAAGAATGGCGAGGCTGAAGCACTCGGGTCGCCAGTGCGCTCTTGTTCCGAGCGTGCCGCGAGCAGCAAGAATGCGGCCAATGCCGGCTCAACCACCTCGCGTGACGCGCCGGAGACGGCGGTGAGTTCATCGATCGCCTCCTTGAGTGTCCGCGGCTTGGCACGTACCAGACGGGCGCCGGGCTCACGGGCCAGCCCGAGGGTATTCTCTACCCACACGGACAGCGGATGCCCCTCAAGTTGCTCGTCGGTTGCCGACGATGACGGCAGGGTCTCAAGTGCGGCAGCCAGCCGAGGCGCGATGCTGGTCTCAGTCTCGGCTCGATCGGTGACTCGTACCAGCGTCTCGGTGACGACGCTCGTGTACGGGATGTCGGCCGCAAAGATCCGCGACGCGACCTCCGCAACCCGCCGATTGCGCTCGACGTAGTCTCCCTCAGATGCCATGGTCGCTGACGTACCGATGCAGATCAGCCGCTCGCCCGCCAGCCGTTCACGCACACGACGGACGAGCATCGCAACGTCGGCCCCTTGTCGACCACGATACGTGTGCAGCTCATCGAGTACGAGGAACTGGAGGTCCGATGCATTCGCGATGACGGCACGATCAAGCGGCGCCTGACGTGTCATCAGGAGCTCAAGCATCATGAAGTTCGTAAGCAGGATGTCGGGCGGGCTAGCCCGGATCCGCTCACGCTCATCCTCCCGTTCCTGGCCGGTGAACCGCCCGAAGGTCACCGGCGGCTTCGGCAGCCGCCCGGGGAACTTGCCCAGTTCCTCAAGCTGTGAGTTTGCGAGAGCATTCATCGGGTAGATCACGATCGCTCGTGTGCGCGGCGTCGGATCAAGCGCCTTCGCCTTGATAATCGCATCGATGATCGGCACGAAGAAACAGAGCGATTTTCCGGAGCCGGTTCCCGTGGTTACGACAAAGCTCTTGTCGGCCTGGGCAAACGCGAGCGCTTCGCGCTGGTGCCGATGCAAGCGGAGGGGTTCGCCGGCCGTACCCGTTCCTTCGGGGTCGCGGCGCCGAAAGATCCGCGCCATGTCGGTATGGAGGCGTCCCTCAGCGACCAGCTCCTCGACGGTTTTCGACGGCTCGAACCGCGGGTTGATTTGCAGCAGCGGTTCTGGCCAGTAGCGACCGCTCGCATAGGCGCTGTCGACCTGCTCCCGAATATCCTGCGCGCGTATGCCCGTAAAGGAACGCGCAAACCGTTCATAGTCGGCGACTAGGGTGTTGCGAAGGTCGAAGACGTCCATTGGCGGGCAAAAAAGAGGGTGCGGTTACTGCAATCGCTCCAAACTTACGCTTTAACGGTTGAAAGGGGGCATCCGCGTGAGCCGGGCCGGTACGCGAGGCCCCCGCGGGGTGAACCGCCCCGGCAATACAGGAGGCTCTTCTCCGTGAGTAATTGGAGCGATGGTGAAATCCCGAACTCGATCGATTACATCCTGTCGTTCGTGAACGGGCCGGCCGATTGGTCCGCGAGCAGTATCCCCACCCTTTCCCCAGTGAGCCGCTAATTCGGCCATTTCACCGAAGTTAGGCCGTCGAAGCATACGTTGCGTCGACGGCTCTTGAAGGCTGAGCAGGACGCCGATGGGCGGTCCGGTACCACAAGCAGTTACGCGGATCGACTGGTCGCACTCGAGCGCACGAATTGTGGGTTGAAGCGGGCGAATGACATCCTGCTCAGGGCGAGTATGTGCCGTATGGTGTCGAGCCGATCTGCCGGGGCTTGGCCATCGCACCGTCCGACGATTACACCGATTTCTCCCGCCTCGTGGATCCCACGCAGGGTCCGTCGTGGGCGCAGCGCGATCGGAATACGTCTCCACTGGGTGAACTGGACACCTGGACGCGGCTGGCGTCGCGACCTTCGTCGGCAACGCCTAGGATAGCGCGCTCGCCGAAACGTTGGTCGCTTTTTGCGCGACCGAAGTAATCCAGCGGTAGGAACCGTGGCATCGGGTGCGCCGCTCTGCGTGCAACCCCCTCGAAGGCATCGTATATATTGGCGGTAGGGGTTGGCAAAGACCGTGTGACGTCGCCGAACCAGAGCCTAATCGGCTTAAAATTTGACTTTCCCCTTTGTATTTCAACATCCAGTGACGAGGACGAGTGCGTGCAAGGGAGAATAAAGTGGTTCGACTATTCAAAGGGATTTGGCTTCGTCACGCCCCAAGACGGAAGCCCGGATGCATTTATCCACGAGAGTGAGCTTTCGCCAACTGATCTCCGGCCATTCTCTGAAGGTGAAGCCGTTGAATTTGAGATCGTTGCCGCCAGGCTAGGCCCTGCCGCTGTTAACGTGCGGCGCATTGACGCACTCATGACTGGGTCGCCGGTCGGCGACTCCGCAGTGAGTGCCAGTACTAGGCCGTTAGCTCCCGCATCTGGCGATGTGTTCAATTTCCTGAACCAGAACCAGCGAATCGTCCTTAATGTTGACAGCATGTCCGAGGAGCAGAAGCAGACACTGCTCAGCTGGGGAATGCATATGTACGGCCTTGGCCAGCACCGGGTCGCGAACATTGAAGCCATCAAGTACGATGGTCGGCTGATCGTGCTGGATGATGGTTCGCGCTGGGAAGTAAAATCCAGTGATCATCTGACTGCTTCGATATGGAGCGAGTATGAGCAGGTGGTCATCATAGATGACAAGATGTTTCTCTTGAACGAGAGTGAGGCCATTGATGTCGAGGAAGAGGCGTAGCCATTGATCACCGAACTCTTGCAGTCGCACCGTTCGATCGTGGCTCCGGAAGCTTTCCTCGTATCGCTGACCAAGGCGACTTTGGCGAAGCTAACGAGTAGTGCCGGAGGCACTAAAGAATGCCAGTGACATGGTTGTTGATTCAGGCCGCTGACGCACCGATGCAGCGCCTCGGTTTGGGTGAGTTCCTCCGGAAGATCCCACCGGAGATTCTCGGATTCTCTTACGTGCTTGCAGGGGTATTTGTCGCCTCCTGCGTTTATGGCTTCGTCGGAATCCGTCGGGTTCGTAACGCCAGCGGCGCTGTGCAAGGGTCGCTAAGGCGACTGGGCACTCTCGACGATGATGCGCGACTCGACGGGCGTACACTGGCCAGTGTCGACGACTGGCGTGCCGCGTCCCAGAAGCTGCCAAAACCTTACCATCCCCTAGCTGAAGAGATCGAGCGCGAGCTCGTGGCATCGCTGGACACCAATGGACGTCGGCGATTTCGGCTAAGGAACGGCGAGGGTGGGCTCTGGACGCTAGAGCGGTTCGCCGGGCGCTTTGTGAACCTCGACTATCTCGACGCGGTGCCGGGGACCCTCACAGCGATTGGGCTCGTCGGGACATTTCTCGCGATTGCTTTGGGCCTCGCAGGCCTCAAGTCCGAGAACAATGTGATCACTGGTGTCGATGCGCTGCTCGGCAGTCTCGGCGGCAAGTTCGTTTCGTCGATCATAGCCCTGTCACTGGCGCTCGCGTTCCAGCTGGTCGATTTGCTGCTATTTCGACGGGCCTATACGAAGGCACACCAAGGCCTGCTCGACGCGGTCGCTGATGGTTTCCCGACGCTCTCGCCAACCCAGCAGCTCACCGACCTTCTGGAAACATCACGCCGCCAAGAACAGGCGCTGTCGAACATTTCCAGCGACGTCGTCAATCGGTTTTCCGACGTGTTCACGAGCAATCTGTTGCCCAACCTTGGCGACTTGCTGGCCAAAAGCGTTCAGACGGAGATGGGGCCCGTGCTTGCCCAGGTCGCCTCAGGGATCGCTGCTTTGGACGAGGGGATTCGCCGCCTCGAGTCTGGCAAGCAAGAGTCCATCGGCGCAGAACTTCGGGCGCTTACCGGCAATTTGGAGTCATCGCTTCGGCAAGCATTGGAGCAGATGGGAGCTCAGTTTCGCGAGGCGCTTGCAGGTAATACCGACGATGAGTTTAAGCGAGCAGCGGAGGCCATGCAGGGCAGTGCGGCCGTACTCTCTGGGATGAACAACTCATTCGCTGAAATGCAGTCTTCCATGCAGCGTATTTTCGAGGAAGCCGAGCGGCGAGGTAGCCGCTCATTTGAAGAGGGAGAGGGAAGAACGAAGGCGCTGAACGAGCTCGTTGAACGTCTCGTGGCCCAACTGGGCGAGAACGCAAGTTCGAACGCGTCGTATGTGCAGAAGCTGTTGGTAGAAGCAGTTTCGGGAATGGGCGCTAAGCTTGCGGAGGTCACCGGTGAGATTGAGCGCCGCACCATGGAAGCCAACGAGCAAAACCAGCGGACGAGCAAGGAGCTTCTAGAGAAGGTTACTGGTGCCGCTGAAAGGACGACGTCGGAGACCGAGCGGTTGTTATCCACGATCGGTGAGCGCGCTGGTGATTTCGTAGCGGCCGCAGATCAGCTGCGCGAGTTGCGAGTCGGTGTCCAGTCGGTCCTCGCGGAGACGGGCGAACGAGTGCGTGATATGCAGGCCGCTGCTGACTCATTCCGCTCGGTCGCTACCGAGGCCAGCGCCATGACGCGCACCCTCCGCGATGCGCAGGCGTCTCAGCTAATGACGGCAGAAATCACTGGCGGCATCGTTAAGAGCACAGGGGAGGTCGTCGAACGACAGGCGGCAGTCGTTCGGCTGTCCCAGGAGACGTACGGAGAGGCCGCGCGTGTTCTCGATGGCATTGACGAGCAGCTCGCGAGCGCACTGCAGACGATCTCGACGCGCATGCAGGATTACAATCGTCAGGTGGAGAAGAACTTCGAGACGATCATCAAAACAGTCAACGCGAGGATGCCGGAGCTCTTTGAGCGGCTGGAAGGGCTTTTGCAGCAGGTGACAGAGGCCGTCGAGGAGCTGAACGATACGCTCCGTCGGCGAAGCTAGGAAGATGACGTGAAGAACGGTTCCGGTGCTACCTCGTCGTCATTGACTGACATTCTGGCCTCGCTTGTAGCAGTGTTTGTCCTGCTCTTCGTCGCGGCCCAGAACAATCGCGGAGCGGGCGTGGCGACCGCCCGTGATGTGTTGATCAAGCAGTTGCGAGGAGAGCTGGTAACGGCAGGAATCGACAGTGCTGCTGTCGACTCTGTCCCCAACGATCCGAGTTCGGTTGTGGTGATCCTCCCCGACAGTGTCCTGTTCGAACGGGGAGATAACCTCATGTCGGCGGCGGGGCGGAATGTTGTGCGCACCGCGACGCCCCTGCTTGTCGGCGTCATATGTGCGGACAGTATTCGACGAACGCTTGATCAGATGGTTGTTGAGGGGCATACCGACAACACGATTCCATGGGGTATGCTGCCCGAATCTGGTCGCATGTTCAATCTCGAATTGAGTCAGCGGCGCTCGATGAATTTTGTGGCTACGAGCACGGCAACACTTGCCGGTCGCGATAAGCTGCTCGAGTGCTACCTCAGTCTGGTATCGGCAACTGGGCGTGGGCAGGAGAACCCGTTGCCGAACATACCCGCCGATTCGTCGCCGCAGCGACGGGTTGTCCTGCGCCTGCGCCTCAGGACTGAGATACGGGACTCCGTTCGTATCGCGCCAAGGGCTCTCGGAGGTGTGGATGCAAAAGATCCTTGAGTCGATGCGGCGAGTCCGTGCGTTAGCCGCCGTAGATGTCGACTCGCGCATGGCTCTGTCGCTCGATGCAGACGTCGAGTTGAGGCCTCTGGCGGAAGCGCTGGTACGACTGCGTGAGGCCCGGCCTGTCGACAGCGCGGAAAGCCCGCCAGGCTTCGACATCGATGCACTCTGGGACCGCTGGAATTCTGCAAACGAGACGCTCAACGACTTCAGTCTTCGCGAGCTTCGTGCGCTATGCTGGGATCGACGAGCCGCCGAGGATCGGCGCTTTCTCGACGCGCTCGAAGCATCGGGATATGTGCCCGCTCGGCTCGGATTCCTACGCGGTCTGTGGCACAGCCATCAGCATCATTGGCGACTCGGCACGGCCAGCTTGCTCGAGACGTACCTTGAGGCTGCGGCGGCCCTTCCGGGTCATCTCCCTCGTTGGCTAGAGTGCGTGAATGCGTTGCCGGGAGTCTTTTCCGAAACTGCCCCTCGAGCGGTCGGCGGTGCGTTCTTCAAAGATCTCGCGGGAGTCGCTGAAACCTTCGGCCGGCTGCGATTGAGTGCGGAAGGACTTCTCGCACAACGGGCATTGCGGGACTGCCGTGGTCGGTGGCTCGACGCCATCAAGAAATGCGCGGCGCAGGATCACGAGAAGGTGAAACTGCTCTTTCGAGCAGGCGTCAACGGAGTGTTGAATAGTCAGCTGACGAGCAAGGACGACTTTCTCTTGGTGGTTGAGCGGCTCCTTGGTATGCTGGACAGCTCGGGAGTGCAGTATCGGGACGCAGTGGCGGAGTGGATTGTCGTCGACCGGCGATTGGGCCATCCTCGGCGAAGTGCGACGAGCGGGAACTGGGTTGGTGTTTCGGAAGGGGCGAGACTCGCGGCGCTGCGGTTGTTCGCAGCAAAAGATATCGGTCGGTTCTTTGACATTCTGATCGGCCGGAAGTTCGACACGCAGCAGCGCCGGCCGTTCTGGGAGCAGTACATCGACTCACCGCAGTTTGTCGACTATTCGATAGCCTGTGATCCAGAAGACCGAAAGCGGTTGATTGCGGCCTGGACGGATGGTAAGCCGGATGTCGCGCGCATGAACGGAGCCCCGGAGCGGCACAGTGCATTCATCATGCGTTTTCGCACAACCCAGTACGATCTCCTGGTTGTCGAGATGAGCCGCTCAAATAACGCCATGTATTTGTTTAACACGGAGGATTTCGAGGAGCGCGTCGGCACAATCGACGGCGCCCGTTTTCTCTTCGCTGCACTGAAGGATAAAGCGATGGCCGTCGACCATTGGGCACACATAACGGGCTGGGAGCCTCGCTTTAGAGAGAGGCTGAGGCGATACGGTATCCATCGAGGTCAACGGTGAGCGAAGGCAAGCTGGTCGTACTGCCTGATATGCTATGGCTCGCGGCAACAAACGACGCGCTCCTGATAGGGAAGAATCCAGTCGGCGACCGACCACCGCTTCGGAGCCTGTCTCTCGGCAGCGATGCCCAAGGCGAGCTCGCCGCAGATATTGCCATTCTCCGTGAGCAAGGGATTGCTGTCGACCACGAGGTCGGGTGGCAGGTCGCGTGGTGTGACTGGCCGCTCGCCCTAGACCTTGGTGCGAAGAGTCTTCTCGCCTATTCCACGCCGTGTCATTTCCTTCTCGAGATCGACCGAAAGGGTGAGGTTGGTCGTCCCGATTTTCGCTACATCCTTCGTTGGCGTGAGGGGGCACGCGACGTAGAGGTGGAGCGCTATGGAGCGTACGTCCGACATAGTGCGACCGACCGGGTCATGCACCTCGATAGCCGTCTCCTGGAGATTGTTCAGGCGGTGGATCACTTCAATGCGCTTTCGCCTGAACGCCGGCAAGACCCAGGCACGGCGTGGGGAACGTTAGCGGGAATCACTGACAACGCCCGCGCGCTCGGAGCGCGGCTGGACCGCCATCTCTCCGGTAACGTTGTGATCGTACCGCCGACGATCGGTCTCATCATCCGTGGAGACGGCGAAGGAAATGTCAGTTTTCTTCCCAAGCTCGTTGGTGACGGGATCGGCGAAGCCTTCTCGGTGGAGTTTCAGCGCGCGCTGGAGATCAACGACGTAATGTCGGTGACTCTTCCCGACCGGAGAACGGCGCGGGTGTTGCTTTCCGAACCCCAACGCGAAGTCCTGCGGCGCATGCGCCAGGTTCGCCGGGTGCCGATGCAACAGGTCGAGGAGCTCCTCGAGGATCCATCGCCGGTTTTCGATGGCGTTATCGATGCGATCGATCTGGCCGACGTGTCCCGGGAGTACCCTTTGCGCGTGATCGGTATCGGCAAACTGATACTGCCGACCGACGTACGGCACGAAGGTGGCCCGTCCGTTATCGATCGGCTCCAACTGCCGGCCATCGCTTCCGAAGGCTCGACCGCGGCGGCGGCCGGCGGCGCTTCTGAGGAGAGCGGCGGCGCGGCGACCAGGCGATCGGCCGTCTCGATCGATCTGCTCGAGGCCGAGACTGGGCAAATCCGGACGGTGCGACTCTCGGGCGATGACGCAGTGCGCGAACTGCGAAGTCGGGTCAAGGAAAGTCTCGACGCCGGAAACGAGAGTTTCGTTCACGAGGGGGTGGCGATAAGAGTTGAGCCGGAGCTTATCGCTGCTTTGGACCGTCATGTCAGCGGGCCAAATCCTGGCAAGACGGACGATCTCGGATCAGTGGGTCGCTCCGGGCACCTGTATCTTCTCATCAACGAGCACGAGGACACGCTGACCCCGGGGCTGGAGGTTTTGCCTCTTCCCGAAGCGGATGCGCAGGAAGCGCCGCTGCACATTCCCGCCGCGCTTCATGAGTCTATCAAGCTCAAGAGCCATCAACTTGACGGCGTCCGGTGGCTCGCGACCTGCCGCGGCATGAATGGCCGCCGCGGCGCGCTGTTGGCCGATGACATGGGGCTCGGCAAGACGCTCCAGGTGCTCGTACATGTCGCCGGGCTGATCGAGTCCGGCGCGTTGGGCGACGGTCCCGCAGCCGCTCGCAATGGTCCCTGGCGTCCCGTGCTGATCGTCGCGCCTCTCCTTCTCGTAGAGTCTGGCGTGTGGACAGAGGAGATGCGCGCTCGGTTCGCTGATGCCGGGCGCATTTTTGAGCCGTTCGTCGTGTTGCGCGATGAGGGGATTCGTAAAGTCACGCACAACGCCGGTGGGCGAGACTTCCTTGGTAAGCCTATCCTCGATCCAGCAAAGCTCATGGCACACAAGGTCGTTATTACGACCTACGAAACCATGATGTCATATCAGCACAGCCTCGCTCAGCTCGTTGGTGGGCGCCCAATTTGGTCGTTGGTAGTCTTCGACGAAGCACAGGAGGTGAAGTCCCCCAAGACCAAGCAGAGCATCGCCGCCAAGGCGCTCGATGCGCAGTTCAAGCTGGCAGCGACCGGCACGCCGGTTGAAACGCGCCTCCGTGATTTATGGAACCTGCTCGACACCGTCGAACCGGGCAGGCTCGGTACGCAGAAAGAGTTCGTTACCAGCTACGAGCGGCCTGCGATGAACTCCGGGTCACAGGCCGATCGTGAGGCGGCGCTCCACTCGCTACGAGCAGCCATTCGGTATGAACGGCCTGGGGCACTGTTGATCCGCCGGGATAAGAGCATCCTTCCCGATTTGCCCGAACGGATTGAGCATCGCGTCGCTTGCACGATGACATCGCTCGAGGAGGAGACGATGGGGCGCATCCGGAGCGCGCTCGGCTCCCAAGCCGGTCGCCGCCAGCCCCTTGCTGCCCTCCAACAGCTGCATCTCTGCACGCAGCATCCAGTGCTTGCCGGTGCCCCGTTGGCCCAACACGGGGTCGATGCCCTGATCGCTACGTCGGCACGTCTAGCGGCACTCGTTAAGGTTCTGCGTGACATCAAGGCGCGTGACGAAAAGGTGCTGATTTTTGCGCGGAGCGTCGAGGCGCAGCGGCTACTCGCGCGCGTCATTTCTAAGTCCCTCGGGATTCCCGTGGACATCATCAACGGGCAGACCGGAGTTACTGGGAGCCGAGCAGCGAGTGGCACCGTACGCCGGGAGATTCTTAGCCGGTTTCGTGCCGCTCCGGGGTTCGGCGCTATTGTCCTCTCGCCGTTCGTGGCGGGCGTAGGCCTGACGCTTACCGAGGCGAATCACGTTATCCACTACGGGCGATGGTGGAATCCCGCCATCGAGAATCAGGCGACTGACCGCGCCCATCGGATTGGTCAGACCAAACCGGTGCACGTCTACTACCTCATCGGCGTCCACGGCGAGCCAGGGCAGCCCTCGTTCGATGAGGTCCTCGACACACTCCTGCGAGAGCGTCGAGACCTCGCGCGCGATTTCCTGTCGCCAGCGCCGGAGGAGGCCACGGCGGATTTGCTGGTCCACCGACTGGGCTCGCAGGACCGTCCGATGCCAACGCGAAGAGAGCCAACGACGGTAGCTGAGGTTGCGGCCGTACTCTTGTCCGAAGCACGCACTCGCGGTGAGTCAGCCGGATGGCTTGGGGAGGAGGGCATGTACGGCGTGCACGTACTCACGCGAGGCGCAGCCGGCCTACGCGCCATACGAATCGTAGACCGGGCGTCAGACGTTGAGCAACGGATTCTCCTTTCGGGTCAGAAAGCGTGGCAGGACGCGCTCGGGTTGGGCTCGGTCGAGGGATTGCTTGTTGCACGCGTAGCCACCGCTGGTACTCCTGCTGGAACGTGGCGAGAGGTTGCACAAGCGGCGGCTCAGCGCGGCGAGAGCGGCGCGGACGAGGCGTATCTGCTTATGCCCCTGAGGCGTGTCGACAGTGTCCGAGCGGCGCTTTTTGGTGATGGGGTCCAGCCCACGAGTGTTGCTCGCAATCCTTAAAACTTCCGGCGCAACAAGTCTCTTTCGGCCGATAGCTCGTTGCCCGATCGCCGGAGGCCTCCTTCGACTAGCCGACGGACCGGTTCGACGAGTGCAACATACTATTGCCCCTCTCGATCTGAGCTGGAGGCTCCACAAATTCCTCTAATCCTGAATTCACACGCGATTACTTGATATTGGTTAAACGCCGAATTCAGGGCGAAGAGAGTTGATCGTGCCTTGTGGCTGGCAGCAGATGTCGCAATGAGCCCGCCGCGTATGAGATCATCGAGGCCTCTCAGCATCACGCCGTTAATGGAGTGCCCGCAAATCGCATCAACTTTATGAATGTGTTACGACCATAGCCGTAGCACCGTACTTAGTAAGCGCCAACTTGAGTCTCGCATTGGTAGGCTCTGAGCCATATTCCGCAGTTGAAAAACCCGCAGTCTGCCGTCTTGCTTTGACGTAAATTCGTGAAGCCCGCCGCTGTTCATTCGCGCCAACCATTTGCACGAAGCCCTCTCAATGTCATCCAGCATTAGCAATCCCATCTGGCAGGAATTCTTGGAAACGTGGCCAATTGAACGGCTGCGTACCATGACGCTCTCCGAGTACACATCAGCGGGTAGCAAGGATTGCTTCGTGTTTTGGTTGGAGAGTCGCCTCGATAAGCTTGGCAGCATCTGGGGGGGCTCTGCATTCAAGTTCGGGATCTACTCGCGCAACGCAACGACCGTCGAAGAGGGCGACACGGGGCGCGCCTACGACGCGAACTACGGGTGGTACCGCAAGTTCGGTGAGACATCGGCCGAAGCGTTTGAAGCAGTCCGTGCGCAGGTCGTGCGCGTCGCCGAAGCTGCGCGTGCCGGGCGCCTCGAAGAGATCGACGACGTGCCGCTCGGCAACACGTACAAGTGGAAGATCGCGTTCCACTACCAGAATACGGACGCCCCGGCGATCGTCTGCATCTTCCAGCGCAAGCCGCTCATGGTGGCGCTCGACATTCCGCTTACGGATCGGCAGACCCCACTCAGTGTGCTGTACCGTCAAGTGGGCGCGCAGCGGCCACCCGCCGAGTCAATCGTGGCGTTTAGTAAGCGACTGTGGACATCCGCCGCGCTGATCTCACCGTACGAACTACGTCTCCCCGAGTCGGCGCTACGAAAGGGGACGCTGCCCTTC
Source organism: uncultured Gemmatimonadota bacterium (assembly GCA_903900795.1). Lineage (GTDB taxonomy): Bacteria > Gemmatimonadota > Gemmatimonadetes > Gemmatimonadales > Gemmatimonadaceae > Gemmatimonas. The sequence continues at coordinate 25,725 of CAIUOO010000061.1, forward strand.
AGCCTTGGTTCGGCCCCGTTCCCAGCCACCATGCATGGCGGTGCAGCCGAGTCGCAGGCGGCGCAGGCGGCACGGTTCTGCACCGACACGGGGCTAACCTTCGAGTCGGACGTGCGGGGCATGGGCGATGGCAAGGGGATGCTTCGTCGGCGACTTGGCGACTACTACGCGCAGATCGGAGCGTCGACAAAGACTGTACTCGTGATCTCACCGCAACCGGACGGATCGTTTTTTATTGGGCGAAAGGGCTTCTCGCCGCCGCCGGTGAGGAGGCTCGTCGTGCCGCCATTCAGGCCGACATCGAGCGCGCCCCTCAACCAGATCCTCTTTGGCCCGCCCGGCACGGGAAAGACGTACCACGCGATCGATAAGGCGCTCGAAATCCTCGACCCAACGTTCCTTAGTCTACACGCGCACGATCGGGCGGCGCTTAAGGCTCGTTTCGATGCGCTGACTGCCGCGGGACAGGTGAAGTTTGTCACGTTCCACCAGAGCTTCAGCTACGAAGACTTCGTCGAAGGACTCCGCGCGGAGTCGGATGAGGAAAGTGGCGCGCTGCGCTACGAGGTAGCCGACGGCGTGTTCAAACGACTCTGTGAGTCGGCGCGGCTGCGTGTTGAGCATGAAGCCCCCGCGCCAATTGATGTCGTTGGACGTCGCATCTGGAAGCTGTCGCTTGGTAACGCCACGACAGAACGGCACGTGTACCGGGAGTGCATCGAGAAAGGGTACGCGCTCCTGGGATATGGCGCGGGTGCTGACTTCTCCCGCTGCAAGACACGCGACGACATCGTAGACGTGCTCAAACGGGCAGGACAAGATCACGAGTCCACCGACTTTGCCGTCACGGCGGCCAATGCCTTCGTGTTGCAGGTGAAGCCTGGCGATCTGGTAGTCGTGAGCGAGGGCAATCTGAAGTTCCGTGCGATCGGTGAGGTGACGGGTCACTATCGCCGATTGGTTCGCGACGACGGAGATCACTATGTGCAGTGCCGCGATGTCCGCTGGTTGCGGGTATACAGCACGGCCCTCCCGTTTGAACAGTTGATGGACGTTCGGTTCAGTCAGGCGACTATCTACGAGCTGCGCGACGGTTCCATCAACCGCTCGAAGCTGCAGGCGCTGTTGCCGCCGGGGGAGCCGATCGCCGAGGGCGAGGTGCCGCGTGTGCTCATCATCGATGAGATCAACCGCGGCAACGTGTCGCGCATCTTTGGTGAGCTGATCACCCTCATCGAGTCGTCGAAGCGGGCTGGGGCCGCCGAGTCGCTGGAAGTGGTGCTGCCGTACTCGAAGCAGAAGTTCAGCGTGCCCAGCAACGTGCATCTCATTGGCACCATGAACACGGCCGACCGTTCGCTGGCAGGCGTCGACATCGCGTTGCGTCGCCGCTTCCAGTTCGTGGAGATGCCTCCGCGCCCGGACTTCCTGTCCGGCGTGAGGATTGCAGGGGTTCATCTCAGCGAACTGCTGACGGTTATGAACCAACGCATCGAGGCGCTGCTCGATCGGGAGCATCAGCTCGGGCACGCGTACTTCATGGATTTGGCCAGCAGTGAGTCGATCGACGCGCTGGCGAGCGTATTCAGGCATCAGATCCTGCCGTTGCTGCAGGAGTGTTTCTTCGAGGACTGGCAGCGTATCGCGTGGGTGCTGAACGATCATCGCAAGCCAGTAGGCTGCCGATTCGTGGTGCAGCAGAGCACGAGCCGTGCGGAGATGTTTGGCGGGGGCGTGGACGGGGAGACGGAGGCGACGCTCTGGCGGCTCGATGCAACCGCGTTCGGCAACGCCACCAGCTATCGCGGCATCGTGGCTGCCGGCGACGCCTAACGGCATGCACACGATCGTTGTCCGCGAGTTCGCTCGGCTCACCACGGCCGACGTCATGGCAGGCTCCCTTGACGTGGCGCAGGTGACCGCGTCTGCGTTCGACTGGTTGTGCCGTGAGAGCGCGCGGCTGCAGCGGACAGGGGCGTCGCTCGTGCAACTAGAGGACCGGCGGTGTCTCCGTCTCGACAACTACGTTGGCGTGATGGAAACGCCGTGCGGCACGCGTATTGAGATCTTGCCGAAGAGCCTCGATGACGCGGACGACGCCTCTGCGTCGCGGCGCACGTTGCGGCGGATGCTGGAAGGGTGCCTTGATGTTCGGCGGCGTGAGACCGCGCCCACGGACATCCAAGCGTTCGAGGCGCCGCTCACCGAATGGGTGATGCGGCAGTTCTTGCAGGCGCTGCAGCTCTTGGTGAAGCGGGGCGTGCGCTTCGAGTATCATGCCGTGCGCGAGGAGCAGCGGTTCCTTCGTGGCCGCTTGGAGATCGCGCGGCAGCTACGCCAGCCGCCGGGTCGCGCGCATCTCTTCCAGATCGAGCACGACATCTTCGACGCCGACCGTCCCGAGAATCGGCTGTTGCGGACCGCGCTCGACCGCGTGTGCCGACTTACGCGCGACGCGGGGAACTGGCGGCTGTCACACGAGCTCGCGACGTACTTGGCGCCCGTGCCTGCTAGCGCCGATGTCGCAGCCGACTTCCGCCGGTGGCGCAACGATCGGCTACTCGCTCATTACCGCCCCGTGCGACCATGGTGTGAGCTGATCCTGGGCGACCAGATGCCGATCTCCGTGCTAGGGTCGTGGCATGGGTGCAGCTTGCTCTTCCCCATGGAGAAGTTGTTCGAGCGGTACGTGGAGGCGTGTCTGCGTCGCACGTTACCTGAAGGGGCGGTGCTCAAGGCGTCAGCGAAGAGTCGTCACCTCGCACAACACGAGGGCCAGCCGTGGTTCACCCTCGTGCCGGACTTTCTGCTGACCGTGGGCGGGCAGATGCGCGTGCTCGATACCAAGTGGAAGCGCATCGACCAGCTGCAGAACAACGCGAGTGACAAGTACCGGTTGCGACAGGAGGATTTCTATCAGCTGTTCGCGTACGGGCAGCGATACCTGAATGGGGCCGGCGACTTGCTGCTGATCTATCCCAAGACGTCAACGTTCTCCGCGCCGTTGCCGGTGTTCGAATTCTCGGACACGCTACGGCTGTGGGTTGTGCCGTTCGATTTGGAGCTGGGGCGGCTGACGATTGGGAGCAATCAGCTCTGTGAGTCATCCGCGTGTTGATGGACTCCGGGCACGAAGGCGCGGGGCGCAGTTCCCCGCACGCGACACACAGTCAGCGGAAATACATCCGGCCACCGAGATTGAATCGCGACGACCAGATGGCGTCGCCACGGTAGTCCGGGACTGGCGCGCCGTTCACCGTGGCGTCGGTGAATGTGCCGTACGAGACGAGCAGGCCGGCGTCGAGCGCGATGCGGCGATCGAGGAAGTGCTGAATGCCGCCGCCGAACGTGGCGGCGGTGCCGGTGAATGCTCGCTCGTTCGTGTACGCCGCCTGGTTCCAGGCGCGTCCTGAGAGGGCACCTTCCACGTAGGGCACGGTCGCGGATGTGCCGTCGGCCAACGACAAGCGCAGGCCGACGTCGGTGTGAATTACGGCGTAGTCCATAAGCCTCGTGCTGAGCGTGGCCACATCGTAGGCGAGAAAGAACGCGACCGTCTGGTTCACACCGTAGGAGAGTCGGAGTCCAACGCCGGCGCCCTTGTCGGTCGCGCTGTCGGGCGATCGAATGGCCGAGGTATTGAGATGCATCCCGACCGACAACCCGCTCGTGTTTGACGTTGCCGAAAGGTCGAGCGGCTGCGCACTGGCACTCGCTGCCATCGTCATGGCCAGCGCAGTACCTGACAGCATTCCCAACGTCCATCGATGCATGCGCGGCCTCCGGAGCGGGTGTGCCGCATGATGCCGAGTGGGGCCGCCGCTCGCAATCCCCCGCGCCATCGCGCCGTACACGTCGTGGGATGGCGCGCGGGGTGTCGTACATTGATCTCGTGGCACCGCTATGGTTGTGGGTGCGGTGCCTAGGGCCTCCACGTGACGTTGCCCAGCTGTCGCACCAGGCGATCCTTCGAGACGGAGCGCAGCTCCTCGCACTTGATGTAGCTGTCGACGGTCAATCCGGCTTCGCCTGCTGGTACCAGGACATGCGTCGGGATGCCTCGCTTGGTCTTCGTGCGCGGCACCACCACTACGCATGCGTCACACCGTCTGCGCCCGCGCCGTCCCACGCCAGGCGTTCCGCCTGCTCTTCGCGCCATGCCGTGCCGTCCCGCTTGACCGCCGCGAACGCGGCATTGATCTCGTCGAGCATCCGGTCGCGATGGAACGCCTGCAACGCTTCGTGAATGATTTCCTGATGCTGCTTCCCGGTGCTGGCGGCCAGCTCCTGCAAGAGCGCGTGGTCGCTGTCGAGAATTCGCGTCTGTGCCATGATGACTCCTCCGGTTACTGGTCAGTTTACTGAGCGGTAGACGGAATTGTTAACGCGTGCGTCACCAAGGCTGCCGCGGTGGAGGGTCAGCGTCGGAGTGATCGCGTTAGGACCTGTAACACGATCCGCTGGTATGGTTCGATTTCGCCGCTTTTGTAACACGTCTTGCATCATGACAGATGCCCGCGTCCGCGCTTACGTCGCCCGGTCCTCAGGTAGGTCGCGCCCGTCCACTTCGGAAAGATCGCGTGACAGCTCCGCTTCGATCTCCTCGATGCTCGGCAGGTTCGTATCCAATGGCTCAGGCAGCGACCGCACGAGTTGATACTCTGCCACGCCGATCGGCTTGTCGATGCCGGACAGGGCGTACTCCGCCACCAGCCGGTTTTGCGATCGGCAGAGCAGCAGACCGATCGTCGGGCGGTCGTCTGCGGCCTTCACCTGCGCATCGATGGCACTCAGGTAGAAGTTCAATTGACCCGCGTGTTCGGGCTTGAACTCCGTCGCTTTGAGCTCGACCACGACATGGCACTTGAGGCGCGTGTGGTAGAACAGCAAGTCGACGAAGAACTCGTCGCCGCCCACCTCGAGGCGAACCTGACGACCCAGAAACGCGAACCCCGCTCCCAACTCCAGCAGAAAGCGCGTGATGTGGCGCATCAGCGCGTGCTCGATGTCGCGCTCTCGGGCTTCGTCGCCGAGTCCGAGAAAATCGAAGTGGTACGGATCCTTGAGAATCTGGGCTGCCATGCCGGCTTGTTCCGCCGGCAGGCGCTGAGCGAAGTTGGTCACGGCCGAACCCTGCCGCAGATGCAGCTGACTGCGGATTTGCTGGTTGAGCGTCTCGCGGCCCCATGCCTGTGCGATGGCCTCGCGGGCGTACCATTCGCGAAGTGTGGGCGTGTCGAGCTTGGTGATGAGTGTGACAATGTGGAACCACGGCAATTGGGCAGCAGACTGCTGCCCAATTAGCAATCCCGGACAGTGCTCAGCGAAGACCTTCATATACTTGAGGTTACGCGACGAGAATCCTTTCATCTCAGGGAACTCGGCGCGAAGGTCGGCTGAAAGCCGGTCGATGATCTTCGACCCCCATGCGTCGCGCGACTGCCGTTCAAGAATGTCCTGTCCGATCTCGTGATAGAGGCGGATCTGCTCGACGTTGGCCGAGAGCACAGCCCGCTGACGGGCACCCTGGATGCGCTGTTTAAGCGATGCCAGCCACGCGCCGTACTCCGCGGGGAGCGCCATCGGCACGCGGCTCACGCCGTCGTCCGCGAAATCGTGATGCAGGCGTACTGATTGAACGGAATACTGAATCCCATTGTGGTCTCCTCGTGATCGACACACGCGCGCCGCTGATACTCACATGATGCGCGATCGATCTGACAGAGACTAGGCTTTCGTGGGAGATCCGACAGCGTCTGGGTGTCCCCCGCCTCTCGCGTTCCCCCCTCCCCAGCTGAATTGTGCGGGATCCCCGCTCCCCCCACGCCCCACCCGCTCCCACCCATGTCCTCCCCCATCCGGCGCACAGCGGCCCTCGCCGCCGTCGCCACCGCCCTCGGCCTCTCGGCAGCCGCACAAGCAAGCGCCCAGCGCCCAACGACCTTCCCCACCGACAACCCCGCCATCAAGCGCATCTGGCAGATCGGTATGGACTCGTCCCGCGTCGAGCCACTCGGCCAGGCACTCCTCGACTCCATCGGTCCGCGCCTGACGGGAAGTCCGGGGATGCTGGCAGCCAGCGACTGGGCCATCGCGCAGTACAAGTCGTGGGGCATCGACGCCAAGCGTGAGAACTACGGCACCTGGCGCGGATGGCGGCGCGGGGTGTCGCACATCGATCTCGTGGCACCGCGCACGCGCTCGTTGGAAGGCACCATGCTGGCCTGGAGCCCGGGCACGAAGGGCAAGCCGGTGAAGGCCGAGGCGATCGTCCTCCCCAAGTTCAAGGACAGCACGGAATTCGTGGCGTGGCTGCCGAAGGCGCGTGGCAAGATCGTGCTGCTGTCACCGGCGTATCCGACCTGCCGCCCCAGTGAAGATTGGGTGCGTTTCGCCACGCCGGAGTCGAAGGCGCGCATGGACACGCTGGTCGCGCAGACGAGCCAA
>CAIUOO010000062.1 GCA_903900795.1 uncultured Gemmatimonadota bacterium
CATGGCTGGCCCGACGCCGGTGTCGGCGCTGATCCACGCCGCCACGATGGTCACGGCCGGTGTGTATCTCACGGCGCGCATGTCGGGCATCTACATGATGGCTCCCGAGGCCTCGCAGGTGATCGCGGTCGTCGGCGTGCTCACGGCGTTCTTCGCCGCCACGGTGGCGCTGGTGCAGACCGACATCAAGAAGGTGCTGGCCTACTCCACCGTGTCGCAGCTGGGCTTCATGTTCCTGGCGCTCGGCGTCGGTGCGTACGGCGTGGCGATCTTCCACGTGGTCACGCACGCCTTCTTCAAGGCCTGTCTGTTCCTCGGCGCCGGCAGCGTGATTCACGCGCTCGGCGGCGAACAGGACATTCGCAAGATGGGCGGCCTTCGCAAGAAGATCCCGCTCACCTTCTGGACCTTCGCTATTGCGACGGCCGCGATCGCCGGTATTCCGGGACTCGCCGGCTTCTTCTCGAAGGACGAGATCCTCTGGTACGCCTTCGCCAGTGCGAAGGGCGGCGCGCCGTGGCTGTGGGGCATGGCTGCGCTGACCGCGCTGATGACGGCGTTCTACATGTTCCGCCTGTTGTGGCTCACCTTCATGGGCGCCTCGCGCATGAGCCATGAGGTGGAACACCATGTGCACGAGTCGCCGATCTCGATGACCGGCGTCCTGATGTTGCTGGCGCTGTTGTCGGCGGGTGGCGGGTACATCGCGATTCCACACTTCCTGGAGCCGCAGATTCCGCTGCCACCGATCGTGGAAAGTCTCGAGCACTACGAGCACACGCTGCTGTACATCTCGATCGTGCTGGCCTTCGCCGGCCTCGGGCTGGCGGTGTTCATGTTCGGCGGGCCGGCTTCACGCCCGGAAGGCATCAAGCAGGCCATGCTGCCGATTCACCGGCTGCTGTCTGGCAAGTATTTCGTCGACGAACTGTACGAGCGGGTCATCGTAAAGCCGCTGGCCTGGTTCTCCGAGGTGGTGCTGTTGCGTGGCAGCGACAAGATGCTGCTGGACGGCTCGTTACACGGGTTGGCGTCGCTGGCGCAGCGAACGGCGGGATTGCTTGGCCGAGCGCAGACCGGCAGTCTGCACCTGTATGCGCTGCTGGTCATGGTCGGCATCGTCGGCGCTTTGCTCTGGAGCTGGCGTCATGTCTGAGTTCACGATGGGACCGATGCTGCTGAATCTCGTGTTGTGGCTGCCGATCGTCGGCGTGGGGCTGGTGTTGCTGTTGGCGCGGGCGAACGACGGCTTGTCGCGCACGATCAGCGCCGCCGTGATGACCGTGCAGTTCGCGCTGACCACGGTGCTCTATCTCCAGTTCGACGCCACCGCGGCCGGGCTGCACTTCGCCACGCAGTTGCCGTGGATCGCCCAGTGGGGCGTGTCGTACCTGATCGGACTCGACGGCTTCAACATCCTGCTCGTGCTGCTCACGGCGTTCCTGGGCCCGATCGTGGTGCTGGGCGCGTGGACATCGATCAAGAAGGACGTGCCGCTCTTCCATGTCATGGTGCTGCTGCTGCAGTTCGCCATGATGGGCGCCTTTGTGTCTCAGGATCTCTTCCTGTTTTACCTGTTCTGGGAAGCAATGCTGATCCCCATGTTCCTGATCATCGGCATGTGGGGCGGCGCGCGGCGCGTGTATGCGACCATCAAGTTCGTGCTGTATACCGCGTTCGGCAGCATTCTTATGCTGGCGGCCGTGATTTACCTCGTGCACTCCATGCAGCAGACGAGCGGCGTGATGTCGTTCGCCTTCGCCGATTTATATCAAACCCAGCTGCCGCTGTCGGTGCAGACCATTCTGCTGGGTGCCTTCGCGCTGTCGTTCGCGATCAAGGTGCCGATGGTGCCACTGCACACGTGGCTCCCCGACGCGCACGTGGAAGCGCCTACCGCGGGCTCGGTGATTCTGGCCGGTGTGTTGCTGAAGATGGGTACGTACGGCTTCATGAAGCTCGGCTTCCCGCTGTTTCCCGACGCCGCGCGCGCCTTCACGCCGCTGCTCATGACGTTGGCCGTGATCAGCATCGTGTATGGCGCCTGCCTCGCGCTGGTGCAGACCGACATCAAGAAGATCATCGCCTACTCGTCGATCAGTCACCTGGGCTACGTGATGTTGGGGCTCCTCAGTCTCGAGCTGGTGGGCATTCAGGGCGCGATCATTCAGATGGTGAGCCACGGACTGGTCGCGGCCGGGCTGTTCCTGCTGGTCGGCATGATCTACGATCGATGCCACACCCGTGAGCTCGCGGCGTACGGCGGGCTGGCCCGCCTGCTGCCGGTGTACTCGGTGTTCTTCATGATCTTCACGCTGGCGTCGGTGGGACTGCCCACCACCAGCGGCTTCACCGGTGAGTTCCTGGCCCTCATGGGCGCCTTTACCGCCGCATGGCCCGCCCATCTCGACGGCAACAACCTGCCGCTGGTGCTCGCCGCGGTCGCGGTCACGGGCGTGGTGCTGGGTGCGATGTACATGCTGCGCTTTGCCCTGACGTTCCTGTTCGGTGCCGCGAAGGCGCCGCACCATTCGCCGGATCATCCGTTGCTCGACCTGTCGTGGCGTGAGAAGAGCATTCTGGGCTTGCTCACCATCGCCGTGTTCGCGCTCGGCCTCTTCCCGGATGGCGCGTTGCAAAAGACTGAACTTGCCGCCAAGTCGTACCAATCGTTGGTGACGACGTCGCGGGCTCCGGCTGGTTCGGCGGGGGTGACGCCGTGAATGCCATGATGAATGCGCAAGACGCGCTGATGGCGATGCTCCCCGAGCATCTCCTGCTCGGCGGCATGGTCGTGTTGATCATCATGGAAGTGCTGGGACGCGGGTCGCGGTCGGCGTTGTGGGTGGCGCTGGGCGCGGTGGTGGCGTCGGCGGCCGCGGCGTTCTGGTTGTCGAACGCGCAGTACGCCGCGTCCCCGTTTGCCGGCCAGTACTCGGTCACTCCAGCCATTCTGATGGCCAAGGGGGCGCTGCTGGCCCTCGCGGTGCCGGTGCTGCTGATGTCGCGCACCGAGTTCAGCGATGGCGAGTTCTCCATCCTGTTGCTGTCGTCGCTGTACGGACTGTGCCTGTTGCCGTCGTCGGACAGCTTCCTGGTGATGTTCCTGGGACTCGAGCTGCTGGCGATGCCGGTGTACGCGTTGGTACTCCTGGCGTTCCGTCGTCCGCAAAGCGCGGAAGCCGCTTTCAAGTACCTCGTGCTCAGCGGTGCGGCCTCGGCCACGTTCCTGATGGGTGTGTCGCTGCTGTACGGCGCCACCGGCTCGATGAGCGTGGATGCCTTCGGCCCGGCTCTGGCCTCGGGCGACATGATCACGCGCGCCGCGGTGGTGCTGGTGCTGCTGGCGCTGTTCCTCAAGGCGGCGGTGGTGCCGTTCCACGCCTGGGCGCCCGACACCTACGAGGGTGCCAGCATCCCGGTCACGGCCTACATGGCCACGCTCACCAAGGGCGCGGTGCTGCTGGCCGCCGTGCGCCTGTTTAGCGGAGCGAATGCCACGGGGCCGCTGGTCGACCTGCTGCTGGTGTTGCCGCTCGTGTCAATCGTGTGGGGCAACCTGGCGGCGATCAAGCAGCAGAGCTTCCGCCGCATGATCGCGTATTCGTCGATCGCGCATGCCGGCTACCTGTTCTACGGGTTTCTAGGCGATGCCCAGGGACGCATGCAGGCCGTGCTCTTCTACATGATCGCCTACTCCGTGGTGAACCTGCTGGCGTTCGCGGTCATGCCGCAGAATACCGACGACGAGCAGCGCGATTCCCTCGACGCGCTCAAGGGGCTGTATCATCGCAATCCGTTCGCGGCCGCAATGATCGCCATTGCCATGCTGTCGCTGGCCGGCTTGCCGCCGTTCCCGGGCTTTGCGGCCAAGTTCCTGATCTTCAAGAACGTCGTGGCGGCC
>CAIUOO010000063.1 GCA_903900795.1 uncultured Gemmatimonadota bacterium
ACTTCTCAGCGTCTAAGGTTACGGGGCGAATCGAGGGAAGGCGAGGCAATGAACTCCTTGCCGGCGAGGATACGGACATCGCGCTGTTCGCAATCAGCGAAGGATTGCGCATCGGCAGTTCTGGAGGGCTTCGGCTCAAGCACGTGATTCCGCCCTGGCGAATGACTTCCGGCTACATCATGCGGCTGAATCGTGGCGCTCTGCGCTCCGCTGCGCTTGTCAACGCCAAGTGGCGTAGTCGCTTCGGCGCTGATGTGTTTGATTTTCTCAGCCCGTCGACTTGGCGTGTCCTTGCACGATGCGCTGCATTCGCCGCTCTGGCCTTCTCGACCGGATTCCGAGTGCGTGCGGTTGCGCAGTGGGATCTGCTCCGGCTGAAGGTGCGCCTCCCTTGGGTCTAGTTTAGTGTTGCAGAAATATCGTGCATAATACGGCAGCACGGGGTATCATGTTCGTCATGCCAGTGCCGATTCAGAATATCGCGCTGCATCGTGGTGATCGCGCCCAATTGGAAGCCATGGTCCGGGCGCGCACGACGGCGCGCAGATGGTGCTGGCCTCCGCGGCCGGGGACGCTGGCCGCACGATCTGTGTGAAGTTGGGCGTGTCGCGACCGACTTCTCGCGTTGGTTGGATCGCTATGCCGCCGAGGGACTGGCGGGACTGCTCGCGGATCGGCCGCGCACCGGGCGACCGAAGCAGATTTCCGTCGCCGACGAAGCGGCGACTATCGAGCGTACGCGGCATACCGCCCCGCCGAGCGAGACCCATTGGAGCACGCGGTTGATGGCGACGGGCCATCATGCGGCGACGATCAGTCGGATCTGGCGCGCGCACGGCCTCAAACCGCATCGCGTCAAGCAGTGCAAGCTGTCGACCGACCCCCAGTTCGTGCGAAGTGGCGCGATGTCGTGGGTCTGTATCTGGATCCCCCCGAGCGGGCGGTGGTCTTTTCGTTCGATGAGAAGAGTCAAATGCAAGCGCTGGATCTCACGCAGCCCGGCTTGCAGATGAAGAAAGCCTCGGTGGACACCCAAATCCGGCCACTCGTGGACACCTGAAAACCGGCCACCACGACGGATGAGCTGAGGCGTTGACGGCGGTAGGCCCCCGGTGGGGGGTTATCGCCATGAGCAATGTCTTGGACGAAACCAAACAGCAGCAGGTGATCGCGTTGGGGCGACTGGGCTGGTCGCTCCGGCGCATCGAAGGGGCGACGGGGGTCCGTCGCGAGACGGTCAGTGGCTATCTGAAGGCCGCTGGCATCGCGGTCCGGGGCCGGGGTGGCCGGCCGGCGCAGTGGCCGCCGCCCAATCCGGCCACCACGCGCGCGGTGTCCACCGACTCGGCGGACACCTCGGTGGCGACCGCGGCCACCGTGGCGACCGTGGCGACCATGGTGTCGGGCCCGGCGGCGACGGCCAGTGTGTGCGAGCCCTATCGCGCGCTGATCGTGGAGGGGCTGCACCGCGGCCGGAACGCGATGGCGATCTGGCAGGACCTCGTCGACCGGCACGGCTTCGAGGGCCGGTATGCGAGCGTGCGCCGGTTTGTGCGGCGCGTGCGCGGCGGCCTCACGCCCGAGCCGTCGGGCATCATTGAGACGGGGCCCGGCGAGGAAGCCCAAGTCGACTACGGCGAAGGGCCGATGGTCCGCGATCCGACCACGGGCAAG
>CAIUOO010000064.1 GCA_903900795.1 uncultured Gemmatimonadota bacterium
CGCCTGTCCGCGTCCACCCTGCGGCGGCAACGTGACACCGGCAAACAACGGATCACGGCTCGTGACCTTGAGCATGCCGGCGTTCGGTGCCCACCATGACTTGTCGCCGCTCTTCATGTTGTACGCGGTGATGCCGCCGAATTCCTTGGGCTTCACGATCGACACGCCGCCGATGATCGAGCCACCGGCGCGCCCGGCAAAGTCACCGCCGCGCTCACGTACGGGGCCTTCGTAGCCCGGCGGTGCCGGCAGCGCGCCGAGCAGGCCGCAGCTGTTTCGCGGTGAGCTGTAGTCAAACTCCGAGCACGGATCCTTCTGCAGCTGCGCGGTGCTCATGCCGGTGATCGACGCCACGTACATCATGCCGGTTTCCACGTCCACCGTGGCACCGCCATCAATGTTCACGCCACCGCTGGCACCGGGCGCATACCACGAGCACTTGAAGCCCGTGCTCCCCTTGCCGTCGGCCGCGGCCGGCGGAATGAAGTACGGGCCCATGCGGCACTTCTTCGCCATCTTGAGTGCCGAGTCCTTGATGGCCGGCGTGTAATCAATGAGGTCAGCCTCCACGAGTCCCTGCTGCGAGTACGGCGCCGGCTTGCTGGGAATGGGCTGCGTGGGCGACGAAATCTCACCCGGTACGTCGCTCGTCATGACCGGCGTTTCCACGATCGGCCAGATGGGTTCACCGGTGGCGCGATCGAAGGTGTACACCCACCCCTGCTTGGTGGTCTGTGCCACGACCTTGCGCAGCTTGCCGTCGACCGTGATGTCCATCAGGTTCGGCGCCATCGGGGTGTCGTAGTCCCAGATGTCGTGGTGCACCATCTGGAAATGCCACTTCCGCAGCCCCGTCTTGGCATCGAGCGCGACCAGCGAGTTGCCGTACAGGTTGTTGCCCGGACGATGTCCGCCGTATTCGTCCATCAGCGGCATGCCCACGGGGATGTATACCAGACCGAGCTGCTCGTCGGCCGCGTACGGGGCCCACGCGTCGTTCTTGCCCACGCCCTTGCTGCCGTTCTTCGAGCCGTTCTTCCACGTCTCGGCGCCGAACTCACCGGGCTGCGGTACGAGGTTGAACTTCCATGCCTGACGTCCGGTGCGCACATCGAATCCGCGCACGGTTCCGGTCACGTTGTGTGTGCGAATCGGGTAGTAGCCGTGAATCGACGAGTTGCCCAACACAATCATGTTGCCCACCACCATCGCCGGTGAACTGGCGGCGATCTGTCCGGCGGCGGGATCGAGCCCCACCGTGCCGTCGGCGCCGATCTTCTTGACCGGGTCCCACGTTTCGCCCGGCTTGGCTTTGCGCATCGGCGCGGCATCGGAGATGATCAGCGGCCCCGAGTCATCGACGGCCAACGGCACCATAGGGTAGCCCAAGCCGTCCATCAAGTCGACCACACCGTTCTTGCCGAACAGCGGATCGGGCTTGCCCGTTTTGGCATCGAGCGAAATGAGGTGATAGCCCGGCGTCACCAGCAGCACGCGTTCAATGCGGCCGTCGGTCCAGTACGACAACCCACGACCGGCGAACTGCCGCGGTGCTTTCTGCCAGCGAATGCCTTCGTCCAAGCGGTACATCCACAGCGTTTCACCCGTTTCCGGATCGAGCGCCATGGCCACGCGACGCGTGCTGGCCACGGTGAACAACCGGCCGTTGGCGAAGATCGGCGTGGTGCGGTAGTACTCGTCCTTGCCGAACGCGCTCGCCTTCCACTCCCATGCCACCTGCAGCGAGTCGAAGTTGCCGGCGTTGACCTGTTCGAGCGGCGAGTAGCGCGTGCTCCACTGGTCGGCCCCCCAATGCCGCCATTCACCGTACGCGTTACCGCGTACCAGTGGTTTGCCCTGTTGCGCCACCGTGGGAGCGACACGCGTAAACGTGGCGCCGATGACAGCGGCACCCGCGAGCAGCGCGATGCCGATGAGCCGTTTGGTCCTGTGTTGCGTCATCTGATCTCCGTCAAAACTGCGGGACGAGTCTGAACCTGCGTACTTCCCAACGATCTTCCAAGAGCGAAAGCGCGTGCGATGGCGCATGCTCCGGCGCGTTGCTCGACACCGGATCAATGCGCACCGCCTTCAACCACGCCGGCTCGGCGTTCAACTCCACCTTCCCAGCCGGCATGCCGTTCAGCTTCAGGATGTAGGCCGTGACCCACACGTATTCATCTTCAGTGAGCGTACCCGGTGCCGACTTAGGCATCAGGTTGCTGAGATAGCCATACAGCTCCCAGAGCGGCCGCCCGAACCACTTCAACTCGAACGCCGGCCCCATGTGCGTGGCCGTGGTGTGACAGCCAAGACAGGCGCCGTTGAAGACGTTCTTGCCCTTCGCGGCCTGCGCGACCGTGTACACGCCCTGCGTGGTCGACTTGGGCGACTGTGCGTCGCTCGCGCGCGGGGCGAGTATCACAGCCGACAGCACCAGGAGAAGGCCCGTGACGGCACCCGACACCGCGCGCCCACCCGACAACCGACGCATCACCCCCGACATTCCCCACGCCACCCCGATCACGATCAGCACACCCATCGCGCCCCGCAGCACGTCCGCCAGAAACAGCGCATCGAGCACCGGCGGCGCGAACCGGTACGTGCGCAACGTGGCCGCGCGCTCCAGCAGCCAATGCCAGGCCTCATGCGTGATGAATGCCGACACGATGATCACGCCCATACGCTCAGGCACGCCGCGCGCGAACACCCAGCGTAGCGCCGGCACCGCAACGAGCAGCACAGCCAGTTGCGCGAGCTCCACGCCCACGTTGAACGCGGCCAGCGAGGTGAGCAGATGCGACCCGGCAAACTGCAGCTGCTCGCGCAACGCCGTCGAGAATCCGAAGCCGTGCACCAGTCCGAAGGCGAACGCGATCATCCAGCGATGCGGCACACGCGCCCCCACGATGTTCTCGAGCGCCAGATACACGATGGACGCGGCAATCAGCACCTCCACCAACGGCGGAAACCACAACGCGGTGGGCGCAAGGCCCATTGCCGAGGCGACCAACGTGATGGAGTGCGCGATCGTGAACGCGGTGATCACACCGATCAGCGGGCGCATGGCGCGAATCGGCAGCACCAGGCAGAGCACGAACAGCAGATGATCGAGGCCACTGAACATGTGCGCCATGCCGGTGAGCATGAACCGCCACGCCGCATGCCACCAGCGCGGGTCAAGGCGCACGTCGCCAGGATCACCATCAAACGTGAGGACGCGCTCGGCCCCGCTGCTCAGGAGCAGCGTGACGACCGTCGTGGTGCGCACGCCAAGGTGCGCCCACGCGGGCTCGAGCACCAAGTCGGCCGCGTCGTCAACGATCACGCCGTTCGTCGGCACGTCAAGCAACACGTCGAGCATCACCTGCCCTACCGGAATATCCGTGCTCACCGGGAGCGGCAACGTCTGGACGGCGCGCAGCGCGCCGTCGTACGACGCAAAGGCGCGATCGCTGGGCAGCGCGGCACGGACCGCCACCACCTGTGGCGCACCGAGGGCACGATCGCCCACGCGCAGGCGCACGCCGTCGGCTATCCACAATTGTGCTGCATCGCGCAGGGTGGGCTCAGCCCGTGCCACATCCAGCAACCCGGCCCCACGCGTGGGGAACGACACGTCACGCATGCTCTCCAGCGGCACCCGCACGAGCAGCCGCACCCGCGCGCCCTCGGGCTTCACGAAGGTGCGCACGACCACCGTGGCCGGGACTTCATGCGCCCGCGCACGATGTCCCGGGACGAGGATCAACAACAGCGCAAGAAGGGAGAAGAGAAAGGGCATCGCGAAGCGGGCGTCGATTCTCTGGACAGGCGGGGCATGCCGCGTTACTAAGGAGGGACTCGCGGCACCGCCGCAATCGCTCGAAGATACCATCCCGCCCCGGAATCCACACGGGGTCCTACCCCTGATGGAGACGCTGATGACGAGGACGCGCAAGACGATGCGCTGGACGGCCCTGATCGTGACCATCGGTGCCCTGGGCGTCGCGCAAGCGTCGCTTCGGGCCACCGACCGGCAGACGGTGCAGGCCCCGCGGTTCGAGGTCGACCCCGTTTGGCCCAAGCCCATGCCGAACCACTGGATTCTGGGCTCGGTGATCGGCGTCGGCGTGGACAGCCGGGACCACGTGTTCATCATCCACCGCGGCGATTCCACGCTGAATCAGCGCACGGAAGCCGGCATGAACGCAAAGCCGCCCATCGGCGAATGCTGCGCGTCGGCCCCGCCGATCCTCGAGTTCGATCCCGACGGCAACTTGGTGAAGGGCTGGGGTGGACCGGGAGACGGCTACATCTGGCCCGGCTCGAACCACGGCGTGGCGGTGGACGACAAGGACAACATCTGGATCGGCGGCAACGGCCCCACCGACTCACACATCCTGAAGTTCTCGCACGAGGGCAAGTTCCTCCAGCAAATCGGTACGCCCGGTCAGGGATCGGCCAGCAACGACAGCACGCACTTCGGTCGGGTGGCCAAGATCACCTTCGACACCAAGGCCGGCGAGGCCTACGTGGCCGACGGCTACGGCAACAAGCGTGTGGCCGTGCTCGACATGAACAGCGGGAAGCTCAAGCGCTTCTGGGGGGCCTACGGCAACAAGCCTGACGACGC
>CAIUOO010000065.1 GCA_903900795.1 uncultured Gemmatimonadota bacterium
CCGTTGGCGGTGAACGGATTCACCCCGTCAGGGAGCGCATTCAGGTGCACCGAGATGAACGCATGCGCATTGGCCCGACGTGCCGTCACACCGCGCTCGGTCAGTCCGACCGGCGCCAGCGAGTTCCGCGTCATCACCACGGTCGCGCCGCGCGCGCGCAGGAGAGAAGCGACCTGTTCACCCACCGGAAACACGGCGTCCCCTTCATAGAGACCGGTCGGTCCCGTCGCGCCAGCGGGAGGATGGCCGGGATCGACGGCGATGGTGAGACCGCGAAGCGGATTCGTCGCATCGATTAGCGGCGGCCGACGCACGCGCAACACGAACTGCCGCCGACGCTCGTCCCAGGTCGACTGCCAGCCGAACACCGGCTGCGACAACGTGAAGGTGATCCGTACGCGATCGCTCGTGATCTGCTCCCAACTGATGCGGCGCACGAGCGTGTCGTTGCCGAAAATCGGTGAGATCTCAGGATTGGCCTGCACGCCATACAAGGTCAGCACCAGCGTGCGTCCATCGGGCTCCACCAGGTGAGCCGGGCGATCACCGGTGGCAATGGCAACATCGACCCACTCGGCGCTGGGCGTCACGCGGAAACCACCCGTCACACGTCGCGGCATCGGAGTGCCTTCAGGAAGCACGACGAGATCACCGCTGTCCACCCACACATCGAGCGTACCATCGAGGCGGATGCGCGTGAAGCCTTGGGCTCGTCCCGTGACTTCCACGATCGTGCCGTTCAGCAACATCCACTTGTAAGTCCCATCCACGATCGTGCGCGCATTTACCACGCGATCGGTATCACTGCCGATCGTCGAGGTGCTGCGCAGCATCGCCAGCACACGCGTCTCGGCGGGCAGCGCACGTACCAGTGGCACGTTCAGGCGTACCGTGTCGGCGCCGCGCAGCGCAATCAGCCGTGGCGCGCGGGCGCTGTCGGCCAGTAAGCGCGCGGCGATGTCGGTGGCGAACACCGCAGACAGGTCCTCGCCGCTTGCCGCGACCGCGTCGGCACTCGGCATGCCGGCAAGGCCGTTGCCGCGAATCAGCGGCCGCATCACACTGTCGCTGCCCTGCACCATCACCCTCGCATTCGCCGGCGCCCGCAGGCTGACCCGCACGTACTCGTCGCGCTTGGCCCACACCCCGCGCACCGGCAAGACCGAGCTGCTGTCCACCCGCAGCGTGCCCGTGCCGGACAACGGCGTACGCACCGGCAGTCGGACTTTCACCGTGCGACGGACGGTATCGGCAGCCCGCGCCACCACCAGATCGTATCGGAGAGCACCGGCCGGCGGGTTGGGAAGCCACGCCAGAAACGCCCCGTTCGGTGCCACCGGTACCGACTGACCATTGATCGCGAGCGACACGTCGCCGGTGCCGAGGCTCCCCAGCACAAAGTTGGAATCGCGGCTGGTCAGCAGCTGGTTGTCGGCAGGATAGCGTACGCGCACCGCGATCGGCGCACCGCGCACCACGGGCACGGCAGGTAGCCCCGAGACGACCACCGGAGGCGCCACGATCGGCGGCGGCGGCGCCACCGGGAATGTCGGGCGGGCGCAGGCCCCCACCAGGAGCGCCGCGCAAAACAGTTCGAGCGAACGGGGCCTTGGCATCGGTCCGGTGGAGTTCATCATCCCGTCGAAGCTGACGGTTGGCAAGACAGGCGTCCAGCCGCAGATCCGCCATCGATCACCGCGGTTTTTCGGCGCTCTGGGCCGGAACGTGATCCATGTGGGGTAAATCGGCAGAATAACTCCCAACAATTTGCCCCAGTGGTGAAACGAACGCCATTTTGAACCGTCTAGGGATCAGTCTTGGGAACGCGGTTCCATTCCGCCCCGTCGTCTGGAATCTTGAAAGAGAGGATCGGACTGCAACTCCCGGCGTTCCCGATCGTACGGACTTTTGTCCCCCTGTTTGCACTGGCCTGCTCCATGATGCTGTGACCGTTCCCGCCCCACATACCGAACGTTTGCCGGGTGACCACCGCGTGGTCACGCGCGTCTTCGCGCTTACCGATGTGGGACGCGTCCGGGAGCACAACGAGGACATGTTCCTCGTTGCGGATCTCGAATCTGGGACACCGCTCGACTTCACCGACGGCGCGCACGAAATCACAGCCGATCCACACGGGCTGCTGTTTCTGGTCGCCGACGGGATGGGCGGCGCCGCATCCGGGGAGTTGGCCAGTGGCATGGCCGGGTCGCTCGTGCTCGAAGCGCTGCGACAGACGTGGACGTCGGCGAACCCCTCGCCGACGGGGTTTGCTGAAGCACTCCGCGACGCCACGGTGCTCGCCAACGCGCGTATCCATCAGCACGCTCGGGAAAACCCTGAGCACCGTGGTATGGGCACCACCGCCACGATCGCCGGCCTGCTTGGCGACCACCTCTTTCTGGTGCAGGTCGGTGACAGCCGCGCGTACATGGTGCGCGACGGCGCGGTCGAGCAACTCACCAAAGATCAGTCGCTTATGCAGCGATTGGTGGAAGCCGGTGAGCTCACCGCTGAGGAAGCCGAGGTCAGCTCGCGCCGCAATATCATTTTGCAGGCACTCGGCCCCGAGGCACAGATCACCATCGACTTGACGTACCAGCGGGTCTGCCGCGGCGATACGCTGATTCTCTGCAGCGACGGGCTGTCGGGTCTGGTGCGAGCCCCTGAGATCGCGCGCACGTCCGGCGATGAACCGGACGTACGGTCGATCTGCCAACGGCTGGTCGACCGGGCGAACCAGCTCGGCGGCGTGGACAATATCACGGTGATCACCGCGCGTTTTGAGGGCGAGGCGCTCCGGGCGTCCAGCAGCGGGGATGCCTTGGGCTATACCACATTCGCTCTCGCCGGCACGATGCACGACGAGGCGGGTGCCCCCGCGCCGCTGTCACCCGAGGCGCGATCCACGTTCAAGAGTGACCCGACACCGGCATTCGGAACGCCGGTCGCCCCGCGCGCGGTGCTCGATCAGGAGATCGAACACGCGCGAACGGCCGGGGATCACGCTCGGCTCGGCGCGCCCGAACTCGTGGTGCAAGAACGTCGACAAGCCGTGCAACCAGTGTTCGCTGTCCTCGGTGTCATCGGGCTGCTCGCCGTCCTCTGGTTCCTGTCCGAACTTTTCGGGTAGGCGCCCCGCGTTCCATCTACGGCTTGGTGCGCAGCAAGCCGCGTCCCGCCGCCTGCTGCATCACGCGATCGTCACCCCATGCCAACACGGTGGGGTGTGTCATGCCAAGCTGCGCGACCCAGCGCGGATCGCCTAGCCCAATGAGAATGACCGTGCGCTGCAGCGCTTCGGCCTGCGCCACCAGGGCATGCACGTGCGCGACCGTGCTTGGCAGCAGCGTGGTGCGTCCCTTGCCCGCCACATAATCAGCGAACAGGGCGATCACGAACGGCCCTCCGCTGGCCGGCGTCGGTGCATCGACCAGTCGCGCGTCGTTACCGCCGAGACGCATGGCTTCGGCGATGCCGGTGCGCTCGACCGACGCGCCGTCGGCGTAGTGATCGTCATCGACAATCGTCATTTCGGTGATCGTGCCAATCGGTGGAAGCGGTCCATGCTCCACGCGAAGCACCTTGTCTGCGAGCAATGCGCCCCACGCCGTATCGGCGCCGCTCGGACGACGCCAGTCGTTCGGCGGTGACGCCCACTGTGCCCACTTGAGGCGACGGCGCACCGAGTGCCTCACGCGCTCAGGCTCAAGCGTCCCATCATCGTACGCTCGCTCGAGCGCGTTGAGCGCCTCCTCGAGATCGCCGGGCGCCAGAACAACGTCACAACCACCACGCACGGCGAGCACCACGGTCTCTGCTGCAGTACGCCCCTCGAGTACGGCTGCCATCGTCATCGTATCGGCGACGATCAGATTGTCGTACTTGAGCTGCTGGCGGAGCAGCCACTGCAAAATCTCGCGAGAAAGCGTGGCCGGCGCGCGGCTCGAGTCGAGTGTCGGGTACACGACGTGCGATGTCATCACGCTGGCCACGCCACCGCTGATCGCCGCCCGGAACGGCTGCAGGTCCTGCTCCTTGAGCTGATCGGCGGGCGTCTCGACCACCGGGAGTTCGAGCGTCGGATCGCGCGTAACGCGCCCCATGCCGGGGAAATGTTTCGCGCACGCGAGCACCCCTTCCGCCTGACAGGCTTCGACCCACGCGGTGACGATCTGCGCCACTTTGCGCGCGTCGGTGCCCATGGCGCGTGTGCCGATGATCGGATTCTCGAGGAGCAGATCGAGATCGCACACCGGGGCCAGATTCCAGTTCACGCCGATCGTGCGCGCTTCGCGAGCGGTCAACCGCGCAGCACGGCGCAACGCTTCGATGTCGTCGAGCGACGTGATGGCTGCGAGCGGCGGCAGACCGGTGGCACCGGCGAACTGCTGCCCGGCCCCACGTTCCAGGTCGGCCGCAATCAGCAGCGGATGACGCGACTTGATCTGCAGCTCTTTCGCGAGCGCGCGCACACCATCCTGCTCGCCGCCGACCAACTGAAAACCGCCCACACCGAGGGCGAGCGACTGCTCGATGAGCGGACGTGTGTCGGCGAAGCCGCCGGATGGCGACCAACGGAGCACAGGGATGAGCAGCTGCGCGAGTTCACGACGGGACGGTTCGCTCATGAGCGACTAACGGACGGATGGAGTGAGCGAACCGAGGGGACGCGGACCTCGCGCTCCCGTTGCGCTGGGCACATTGCCGGCGCGGCCCGATAGGTGGAGATAGCCCAGCAGTGCGAACGCCACCGCCTCTTTTGCCTCTCCATCGAAATACAGTGCATCAAAGATACACACCTCAGCCCCATTCTCGTGGGCCACCGCCGCGTCGATCATGCGGACGAGCGTCGCATTGTGGGCGCCCCCCCCGGAAAGCACGAGATCCCGAACGGGCTCAGGAATAAACCGGCGATACTGATCGGCCAGTGATCGTGCCGTCAATGCCGTCGCGGTCGCGACGATATCGGCGGGTTCGGCCCCCGACTCCTGACAATCGCGGATGAACTGCGCGACGTACGCCCGTGAGAAGAGCTCACGCCCCGTGCTCTTGGGCGGCGCGTCCGCGAAGTACGGATGCCGCAGCGCGTCCTGCACGACGGGCTCGAGCACCCGACCACGGGCGGCGATCAGACCATCGCGGTCGTAGGGTAAGCCGTCATAGAGCGCCCGTACCACGCCATCGATGATCACGACGCCCGGTCCCGTGTCGAACGCGCGGACCGACTGCATACCGCCACGACCGTGCGTGTTCGCGGGTGGAACCACCGTCACGTTGCCGATGCCGCCGATGTTCTGCAGTGCGCGCCACTGGGTATCGTGCGCGAACAACATGCAGTCAGCGATGGTGACCAATGGGGCGCCCTGTCCCCCGGCCGCCACGTCACGCGCTCGAAAATCCGACACGACATCACAGCCCGTACGCTCGGCGATGCGCGCCGCGTCACCGACCTGCCACGTGCTGTGCCCGGGCTCATGCCACAGTGTCTGTCCATGCGACGCCACCGCCGCCACATCGCGTGCCGTCACCCCCGCGTCGGCCATCGCGGCGAGCGCCGCGTCGGCCATCCAGTCACCGATGTCCGCTTGCACGCGACAATACTCGCGCGCCGTGCCCTGCTGCATCGCGTGCTCGAGCCGCGCGCGGTCCTCGGGGCGATACGCCCGATGGGTGAACCCCAGCAGCTCACAGCCCACGCCACCGTTCGGCGTCTCGCGAAATCGCGCCACGGCCGCACTGATGCCATCGAGCGACGTGCCGGACATCAGCCCAACGAGAATACGCCCCTGGTCTCCGAGACGCTCGGGCATCATTCAACAACCGGCGGCGGTGCCGTCGGCACGACGCGGCGCACCACCCCATGCCCTTCCTCGAGACGCCGCCACGCGGTCTCGGCATCGACGTTCAAGGCGTGCATCACGATCGCCGGCTTCACGCGGCCGTCGGCCCGCGCGAGCAGGCCCCGCGCCGCGTCACGCGACAGCTCGGTGACTTCCATCACGATGCGTTCGGCACGATCCTGCAGTTTCACGTTCGTCGCGCGCAGATCGACCATTAAGTTCCCGTAGCTCTTCCCCACGCGGATCATGGCACCGGTCGTGAGCATATTGCACACGAGCTTGGTCGCGGTGCCCGCCTTGAGGCGTGTCGAGCCGGTGAGCGCTTCCGGTCCAACTACCGGCAGCATGCAGATGTCGGCCACCGCACGCATCGCCTCGGGCGGTTCCGTGCAGGCGATGAGCAACGTCCGGGCGCCAAGCGCGCGCGCACGCGTGAGCGCACCACGCACGAACGGGGTCGTGCCCGAGGCCGCGATCCCACACACCACATCGCCGGCCTGTACGGTGTGCGCATCCATCACCGCCGCGCCGGCTTCGGGATCGTCTTCCGCGCCTTCGATCGGATTGCGTAAGGCGTGGTCGCCGCCGGCGATGATGCCGACCACCATGGCGGGGTCAGTGCCGAACGTGGGCGGACACTCGCTGGCGTCGAGCACGCCGAGCCGGCCCGACGTGCCGGCGCCGACATACAGCAGACGGCGACCACTCCGGAACGCGGCCTCGATCAGCGCAATCGCCGCCGCAATCGGCTCCCGCTGCGTGGCCACGGCATCGGCCACGCCCTGATCTTCCGCGTTGAGGAGATCGACGATCGCGAGCGGCGACGCGAGGTCGATGTCGACGGTGCGCGGATTGCGACGTTCCGTGACACGTGAATCGTGTGTCGGTGCGGGCACGGGAGCGGGGTCAGGGGGCACCGCACAATCGGCTGTCATGTGCTCGCGGCGCGGGGTATGTTCCAGTGGATGCCGCCGACAGCATCGGCAGCACGAGCGACGGCGAGGGCTCGCCTGCGTCGCTCTCGTCAAACTTAGGAGTCGCCATGCGCGAATCGCAACCCGATGGTCGGCACCGTATCGTGCGCGCGCTAGGTGCCGTCGCGATCGCCACGTGCCTCTGCGCGACCGCGCTCACCGCGCAAATCCGCGGTCGGCCGGCGGCCCGCGCGCCGGATGCCGGCTGGTGGTTGTCCGGTGGCGCCGCCGCCGTGATCCTGAACGACATCAGCGACGGGGCCACGCGTTCCACGTGGAAGTTCGGCAACGATCCGCTCTGGCAGATGCGCGGCACCCTCGAGAAAGCGCTCGACGAGGCCACCACGATTGGCGTCTCCGTCGGCTATGGCGTAGTGGATCTCTCGCTGTCGCCGATGCCCTACACCGCGGCCAAGCCACCCACGTCTCCCGAGTTACCGGCGGCGTGCACCACCGGCTGCGATGCGCAGACGCAATTGTGGACGCTCATGGGACAGTTCCGCAGTAGCGGCAGCCGCGGCTTTCACACGCTGTTCGAGGCGACCGGTGGTATCACCGGGTTCCGTGACCTGCGCATACGCGCCGACAGCGCCGGCGTCGCCGGTGTCCCGCTTGGACCGACCAAGGGGCAGTACGACCTCTCCGGCACGCTCGGGGCCGGGTTCGGCTACGGACTCTCCGGCAATCTGCACATCGCCCTCGTGCAGGAGTTCGGCATGGGATGGCACGCCACATCCGATTTGCCCGATGGCGTCGGTCGTACCTGGCGGGCTCGCACCACGCGCGCGTCGCTGCGCGTCGGGTTCGGCTCGCATCGCTGAGTCACCGGCACCCGCAGTCCATCCATAACCCTTCACGATTCACGCATGACGGCCATGACTGTTTCGCCAGCCCGCACGTTACCGCTGCTGCTCGCCCTGCTCGGTGCCTGCACCCAGAGCACGACACCCGCTACCGACAGCAGCGCGGAACCCGCGCGCGAGGCGGCGCAGTTTCCGAGCGGATGGCGCCTGCCGGCTGGCGCGTCATCCACGTTCGCATCGCACGCCATGGCGGTCAGCAACAGCCCGGAAGCGAGCGCCGCCGCGGCTGAGATGATGAAGGCCGGCGGCAATGCCGTCGATGCCGCTGTCGCCCTCGGCTTCGCCTTGGCCGTCACCTGGCCCGAAGCGGGCAACATCGGCGGTGGCGGGTACTCCATCGTCCACATGGCCGACGGACGCTCGGCCGCCATCGACTATCGCGAAGTCGCCCCCCTGGCCGCGACCCGCAACATGTACGTCGATGCGAACGGCAAGGTCACGGACCGCAGCATCGAAGGACATCTCGCGAGCGGCGTCCCGGGCGCCGTGGCCGGGCTGAACCTGCTGCTCGAAACGTACGGCACCATGCCGTTGTCCCGTGTCATGCAGCCGGCCATCAGGCTCGCCCGCGAGGGCTTCGTGATCGATACCGCGCTGGCGGGCTCGATGTCACGCGCCGTGACCACGGTAACGCGCAACAGCCCCATCACCCCGTACTTCCCGAACGGCAAGGCGCTCCCCGCCGGTGCCCGGTTGGTACAGCCCGACCTCGCGCGCACCCTGCAAGCGATCGCCGACAACGGTGCGACCGCGTTTTACGAGGGATGGATCGCTGATTCGCTGGTCGCCGAACAGCAACGCGGAGGCGGTGTGATCACGCGCGCCGACCTGAAAGCCTACACGCCTGTGCCGCGCACGGCCATCGCGAGCACGTATCGCGGCTACCGGCTGCTGGCGATGCCGCCCTCGTCGTCGGGCGGCGTCACGATGACCGAAGCGCTCAATATCCTCGAGCAGTACAGCTCGGTGCCGGCGTACGGCAGCACACGGTGGTTTCACCTCGTGGGCAGTGCGTTCCAGCGGGCGTTCATCGATCGCAACAGCAAGCTCGGCGACCCAGCCTTCGTGAAAGTGCCGATGGACCAGCTCACGAGCAAAGCCTACGCCAAGACACTCGCCGCCACGATCGACGACGCGCGCATGACGAGCACGAAAACGCTCGAGCCCATGATGCAGCAGCCCGTTCGTGAACCGGAACATACCACGCATTACGCGGTGGTCGATGCCAAGGGCAATGCCGTCTCCACCACGACCACGCTGAACAACTCGTGGGGCTCCGGTGTGTGGGTACGCGGTGCCGGTTTCATGCTGAACGACGAGATGGACGACTTTGCCGTGCAGCCGGGCACCGCCAACATGTACGGCCTGGTGCAGGGCGAGGCGAACGCCATTCAACCCGGCAAGCGCATGCTCAGCGCGATGTCCCCGACGATCGTGCTCGACAAGTCGGGCCGAGTGTTCCTGGTGGTCGGCGCCGCCGGAGGGCCCACAATCATCACCGGTACCACGCAGGTGATTCTGAACGTGATCGACCATCACATGTCACTCGCCGACGCCATGCGCGCCCCGCGCGTGCACCATCAGGCCCTGCCTGATTCACTGACATACGAAGACGGCGGCATCCGTCCGGCCGTGCTCGACTCGCTCACGAAAATGGGCTACGCCATGCGCAAGCTGCGCGCGCTCGTGAACATCAACGCGATCATGCGCGTGCGAGGGGGATGGGAAGGGACACCGGAACCGAGGCGGAGTGGGAAAGCGGTCGGGTACTGAAGTGATGAACGGCGCGAAGAGTGAACGGCGCGAAGAGTAACGGGCGCTAAGGTAGGGAGCGCCAAGAATAAGCGGCGCTTCGGGCGCTACCGCATCGGAACGAGAGCCCCGTGACCAGTGGTCACGGGGCTCTCGTTCATGCCGATGCTGTTCGCGCCGTTCATTCTTCGCGCCGTTTACCTTAGCGCGCCTGACTTTTTGCGCCGTTCACTCTTCGCGCCGTTAGTCGTTGAGCTCACGGCGTCGCGGCTGGCCTCACCGTCACCGGCGCGTCCAGCGTCACGTTGATGCCGGCTCCTGCATTCATGCACGTGTCGAAGTTCGCCGTGGCCGCCGCCGCCGCGGTGGCCGCCGCGGCACCAGCTGCCGCACCGATCACCGTGCCCTTCGTGCTCTTGCCGAGGATCTGGCCGGCGATCGCGCCGATGATCGCGCCACCCGCGACCTTCTTCGCATCGGTGCCCTTTGACGTGCTGCGCACACGCTCCGTCGCCGCCGACTGCACGGTCGCTTCCAGCGGGTACGTGCGACCGCCGTACGTCACCGACACCAACTTCACCGTCAACGACGTCTGGTCGTTCGCATTCTTCGCCGTCGTCGCGTCGACCACTTCAAACATGCCCGTCGCGCCTTCCGGAATCACCACACCGTTCGTTGCCGTTACCGATTCCTCCAGCGACGCCGTGAACTTCTCACCAGCGGTGACCGTGTTGCTGCACACCTTGTTGTTCGCGGCGAAACGGAATGACGTACCCGAGGCCACGACGCCCGTCACGGCGACCGGTGCCGGGGTTGGGGCGGGCGTGGGGGACGGCATCGACGGCGTGGGAGCGGACGGCGTGGGAGCGGACGGCACCGGACGCGGCTTCGGTGCGGCTGGCCTCGGCACCGACACCGGCACCGGCACCGGTGCCTCGGCGGCCGGAGCTGGTGGTGGCGGCACGGGGACGTCCTGAAGCGTCGGCTGCGCCGAGTCCGTCGCCATCGCCAGGTCACGGACGAGGGTGCTGTCGGTGTTCAGGGACGCGTTGTCGGCCGCCTTGTCTCCACACGCGGCCAGCGCGGCCAACGCGAACGCCGATACGATCATCGATGCGATCATCGTGGAACGTGACGGACGAATATATTGACGCATACAGAAACTCCTGTGAAAGGGACGCGGGATACGCCCGCGGGATCAATCGGGGTCGGACGCGTCGCGGCGCGAGTTTCGGAGAACGATGAACGGAGATACACGCGGAATCGCGCCGATGCCATCAGGGCGCGCCCTACGGCGGCTGCTTCCCTACTACCACCCGTACCGGTGGCAAGTTGCACAGGGGCTGTCATCGGTAGTCGTCGCGGCTATTCTGGCCAGCGTCATTCCGTCCCTGTTGCAACGCGCCGTCGACGATCTCCGCTCCGGCACGGAGGTCAGCGCCATCGTGCGCCTGAGTGGGATAATGCTGGTCACGGCCATCGCCAGCGGCGGACTGCGCTTCACCATGCGTTTGCTGTTGAATGGGATCAGTCGCCGCATCGAAACCGACCTTCGCCAGGACATCTTCGCCCGCCTCAGCACCCTCGATGCCAGTTGGTACGCCCGCTGGCGCACCGGGGATCTCATGGCGCGACTCACCAACGATCTGGGGGCTATCCGCATGGCCGCCGGGCCGGCGGTGATGTACCTCGTGAACACCATCTTCGGCGCCCTGTTCGCGATGGTCATGATGGTCCGCATCAGCCCGCTCCTCACGGCCGTGGCGCTCCTCCCCATGATCGGCCTACCCGTGCTCATGCTGCGCCTTGGCCGCCTGGTGCATGACCGCTTCGAAGCGGTGCAGTCACAGTTCAGTCAGCTCACCACCCGCGCCCAGGAGAACCTCTCCGGCGTACGCGTTGTCCGGGCCTACCGGCAGGAACGGGCCGAGACCGCGCGATTCGTCACACTCGGCGACACGTACCTCACCGCCAACATGCGGCTCGCCAAACTGAACGGCATCATGAACCCAGGCTTCGGCCTGCTGGCTGGCCTGGGCAGCGCACTCACGATCGGCGTCGGTGGACGTCTGCTCATCCAAGGCCAGATCACCGTGGGCGGCTACGTCGCGTTCGGCATCTATCTCGCACAACTCACCTGGCCGCTCATCGCGCTCGGCTGGACCACGAATCTCTTTCAGCGCGCCGCCGCCTCGATGAGCCGCGTGCTGGAACTGCTCGACGCAGAGCCGGTGTCGGTGCAAGACACCGGCACCGCGCATCTCCCGGTCGCCGACGGCGGCATCGATTCACAAAAAGGGGGACGCACGGTCGAGTTCAGACACGTGTCGTTCCGGTATCCGCGCCCCGTCATCATACGTGAAGACGGCGCTGCGCGCGACGCCAACTACGAACAGACGCCGGACGGCACGCTCCCGTCCGATTCGCGATGGGTCCTGCGCGATCTCTCCTTCCGCATTCCCGCCGGCGGTACGCTCGCCATCGTCGGGGCCACCGGCTCGGGGAAGAGCGCGCTGATGGATCTCCTGCCGCGGTTCTTCGATCCGCAGGAGGGACAGGTCCTCCTGGACGGCGTCGATATCCGCGAACTGCCGATCGGCGTGCTCCGCGCCGAGCTTGGCTACGTCCCTCAGGAGGCCCTGCTCTTCAGCGAGACGATGAGCGAGAACATCGGCTACGGGCTCGGCGTACGTGATCACGAACGTCTTGAGCACGCCACCGATATCGCACAACTGCGTGACACCATCGACGAACTCCCCAACGGCTTCGACACGCGGCTCGGTGAACGTGGCATCAACCTGTCGGGCGGGCAGAAGCAGCGAACGGCACTGGCGCGCGCACTGGCCCGGTCTCCACGCGTCGTCTTGCTCGATGATGCGCTCTCCGCCGTGGACACGCAGACCGAGGCCGCCATCCTGCATGCGCTTCGCACGGCACTGCAGGGTCGCACGGCCCTGATCGCATCGCATCGCGTCAGCGCCGTGCGCGATGCCGATCATATCCTCGTGCTCGACAACGGGCGCATCGTCGAGCAGGGCACGCACGAGGAACTCGTCCACCTCGGACAACGCTACACGCAGTTGCTCCAGCGCCAGCAACTACTCGAGGCGATCGAAGCCGCGTAGGGCGCTCAAGAAGGAGCGCGGGAGCTAGAGCCGCTCAACCAGGAATGCCGGCGTGAGCGGCTGGAGAATCGCCGCCAATCGTTCGAACCAGCCGGTGAACATCAGCACGCCCACGAGGATCAGCAGCGCGCCGGCCATCCGGTTCACGAGTCCCAGATTCTTCTTGAACTTCTGGAAAAAC
This sequence comes from uncultured Gemmatimonadota bacterium, assembly GCA_903900795.1. Classification (GTDB taxonomy): domain Bacteria; phylum Gemmatimonadota; class Gemmatimonadetes; order Gemmatimonadales; family Gemmatimonadaceae; genus Gemmatimonas. The sequence continues at coordinate 12,736 of CAIUOO010000065.1, forward strand.
CCAAGAAAGTGCTCGAGCGCGAGCGCGCTCAGCAGGAATGGCACCGCCAGCCCCAGTGAGTAGAACGACAGCAGGGTGATCCCCTTCCCCAGCTGCGACTCGTTGGCCGCGAGCAACAGAATCGCACCAAGCGTCGGCCCCAAACACGGAGTCCAGCCCGCGCCGAAGGCGATGCCAACCAGGATCGTGCCGAGGAAGCCGATCGGCTTGTCGCTGAGGTGCACACGGCGTTCCTGCTGCAAGGCACCGATGTTCAGCACACCGAGCATCCAGAGCCCCATGAGCACCATGAGCGCACCACCCACGCGGGCAATCCACCCACGGTAGGCGAGCATCAACTGACCGAACGCGGTGGCGCCCGCGCCGAGCGCCACGAAGATGAACGAGAAGCCGATCACGAAGAGAAGCGCGTGCGTCAGCGCCGCTCGCCGGGACCGCGATACATCGTCGAGTCCCATGCCGGTGATGAACGTGATGTAGCTCGGTACAAGCGGAAGCACACACGGACTGAGAAAACTCAGCAACCCCGCGGTGAACGCGACCAGAACAGTCAGGGAATCAGGAGCCACGACGCGCACTCACAGGACTGGAGGGAAGGCCGCGACGGCAGGTGCCGCACAGACCGTAAATGACAAGCCGGTGACGCTGGCGCGAGAAGTCGTGAGCCTCGGCCAAGAGCGTCGTCATGCGTTCGAGTCGCTCGTCACGGAATTCCGTCACCTTTCCGCACACGGTGCACAACAGATGTTCATGATGCGGAATACCGCGCGATGCTTCGTACCGCTTGAAACCTTCCCCAAAGTCGCGCTCCACCACGAGGCCACTGCGCACGAGCACGTCGAGCGTTCGGTACACCGTCGCCGTACCCGCCGTGCCCCCGTACGCGCGCAGCTCGCGTGCCACATCCTCAGCCGACAAGTGCCGATCGGTCCCCAGAACGACGTCAGCGATCGCCAGACGCTGCGCCGTAGCGGGGAGATTGTGCTCGCGCAAAAACACGCGAAACGCCTCCCGGTCGGCCGTCATGGCCGCCGCACTCGTCGTGGCGCCGTACGAATCACTCATGCGCAATCGCTCGCCCGCGAATCAGACCGTGGGATACGGCACGCGCACAGCACGCGCCAGCTGCGGCGCCGAGTAGCGAACGATTTCCGACTCTTCTCCGGCGCGGCGTTGCACCCCACGCACCACAAGATCGACCGTGATCAGCGGCGCTTCCGCTTCGGCCACGACATCAGCTTCCCACTTGCCGCGCTCGGGCCCCTTCTGCACGAGCCGATAGCGCGCCGTGTACACCGTATGCCGGAGGCGTGGCACCGGCATCGTCTCGATGACCGTTACGTCGTCGGCGTGCAGGTCCTCAGCATCGACGCCGGCCTCGACCTCGGCATCGACCTCGGCATCGACCTCGACCTCGGCCTCGACCTCGGCATCGACGGCATCGACCTCGGCCATCATCGCTTCCGCCGCCGCGGGCTCGTCGGCAACTCCCTCGACCACCGCAGCCGCCTCGAGGACCTCGGTTTCCAACGGCAGCTCCGGTGCCGACGGCTGCTCGACCACCACGAGGCGCACCCGTGCGGCGATCACCGCGATCCCGGTTTCCACGCCACCCTGCCGCAACGGCGAGAACAAATGCAATTCCTCGATACGATCAAGCGGCACGTGCGCGAGCACCACCTTCAGGAATCGCTCCGTGATCTCGGACACCGGCGCGTCAGCGCGATCGGGGGCGACCACCTCCGGCAGGTCGGCCTCGACCGTCTCCAGCTCGGTGAGGGCCGTATCCGTCACGTCACCAACCGCCGCCTGCGGCGCGCCGTCATCGGGAAGAGTCACTTCGATGGGAATCGTCATCACAGCAATCAGGTGATCGGAAGGAACGGAGAAGGCGACGTGCCGGCACGCGACACGTGATCACCGCGGTAAGATCGTCGACCTCGGCACCAGCGAACAAGGCAAGAACTGGAATGCCTCGCCTTCTGGCTGGAGCATCCTGAGTATCTTAGTACTGAACCACTTGGGTGCCTAGCACCGTCGGTGCGCATCAGCGCGTCGACGCGGACGCAGCCATCGAGGTGATCGCCGAGGCCGCGGTCGTCAGCACGTGGGCCGGTTGCACCAGCGACACACGGAATCGCCCGCGTCCCGCCTCGCCAAATGCGATGCCCGGCGTCACGACCACGCCGGGCCCCTCCATCAATGCATCCACCCAGCCCCAGTCGTCGTAGCCCGCCGGGACAGGCAGCCAGAGGTACATCGTGGCGTGGGGGGGCTGCACATCCCATCCCCCCGCCTGCATCGCTGCTACCAACGCATCACGGCGAACGCGGTACTCGGCCACGATAGGCGGCACGATCGTCGCGTGGTGCGCGAACGCCGCCGTCCCCGCCATCTGCGCGAGCGTGCTCACGCCGTACCCGATGTTCGATCGGTACGCATCGAGCTGTGCAATCGCTTCCCGCTTGCCCGCCACGAATGCAATCCGCACACCCGCCATGTTGAAGCTCTTGCTGCAGGTGTGCATCTCCACCGCCACGCGCGACGCGCCCGGCACTTGGAGCACGCTGGGCACGACGTACCCGTCGTACGACAGCTCGCTGTACGCCAAGTCACTGATCAGCAGGAGGTCATGACGCGCGGCGAACTCCACGAGCTGCGCGTGGTCGTCCAGCGTGATCGTCGCCGTGGTGGGATTGCCCGGATAGTTCACGATCATCACGCGGGCCCGCGCGAGGTCACCCGGCGCCACCGCGTTGAGAGCCAAGCGCCCATCGGGAAGGAACGGTACGAAGACCGGCTGCGCCCCGGCCAGCATCGTCGCGCGCGCATACACCGGGTAGTAGACCTCGGGGATGAGCACGACGTCGCCCGGATTCGTGTGCGACAGAATCAACTCGGCGATGCCCTCCTTGGACCCGGCCAGCGCCAGCAGCTCGCTCCCCACGTCAAGGCTCACGCCAAAGCGCGCGTGCAGATAGCCCGCCACCGCCTGACGAAAGAGCGGATGCGCCCGAAACTCCGGATACCCACTCAGCCCGCGATCGGCCGCCGTCCGCTGCATCGCCTCGACCACGACGTCGGGGATCGGACCATCGGGGCTGCCGATGCCGACATCGATCAGAGACTTGCCGACGGCGCGCTGCCGAATGCGACGCGCATCGAGTTCGTAGAACACATACGGCGGAATCGCCGCGAGGCTGTTGAGCGACATATCGAAAGATAACCGGAAAACGGTGGGGCCTACAGCAGCGACACCGGGTCACGGTCGACGGTCAGACGGAGCTCATGCATCTTCGGCACCGGGCAGCGCTCGGCGATGTAGCGCGCCACGCGCGTCATCAGCCTCGGCTGCGACGACTTCAACAAGAAATGCCAGCGCCAGCGGTCCTTGATGCGATCGATCGGGCACGGCGCCGGTCCCACGAACACCAGATCACGCAGCCCCTGACGCTCCACCAGCCGTTGCACCCAGTTCGCCGCCGCCACGGCCGTCGCCGCGGTCGCGCCCTGATCCAGCCCACTCACCAGCACATTGGCGATGCTCACGAAGGGCGGATACGCCGGCATCCGGCGCGCCCCAAGCTCCTCGCGCACGAAACCCGTGACGTCGTGGGTGATCGCGTGACGAATGGCGTGACTGGACGGCATGCGCGTCTGGATGATTACGTCGCCCCCTTTCGGCCCGCGCCCGGCGCGTCCCGCCACCTGACTCACCAGCTGAAATGTCCGCTCGGCCGCGCGGAAGTCCGGAAGATTCAGCCCCGTATCCGCATCGACCACCCCCACCAGCGTCACGTTCGGGAAGTCGAGTCCCTTGGCGATCATCTGCGTACCCAGCAGGATGTCCACCTCGCCACGCCCTACGCGATCGAGAATCTGCGTGTGGGCCCACTTGCCGCTGGTCGTGTCGACATCCATCCGGGCGATACGCGCCTCGGGAAAACGCTCCGAAAGCACGCGCTCCACCTGCTGTGTTCCCAACCCACGGCGTCGCATGGTGTCGGCCGAACACTGCGCACACACCGCCGGCACCGGCTGTTGATACTGGCAGTAGTGACAGACGAGCATCTCGGGTACGCGATGGTACGTGAGCGAAATGCTGCAATGCGGACACACGGGTACGTCACCGCAGGCGTTGCACTGCATGAACGACGAATAGCCGCGACGGTTCAACAACAGCAGACTCTGTTCGCCGCGCACCAGTCGCTGCTCGAGCGCCACCAACAGCGACGTGCTGAACACACCCAGCGTTTCGTCGAACGGCGCATTGGGATTACGCTCCTTCACCGCCTGCTTCAACTCCACCCGCATGTCCACCACGGTGACTGGCGGGAGCTGCGCTCCGGCGGCGCGATCGGGCAACGTGAGTCGGATGGCTTGCCCGCGATCGGCCCGTTCCCACGTTTCCAGGCTCGGCGTCGCACTGCCCAACACCGCCACGGCGCCTTCGATGCGTGCCCGCACGATCGCCGCTTCGCGTGCGTGATAGCGTGGCGTTTCCGACTGCTTGTAGCTGCTCTCGTGCTCCTCGTCCACAATCACGACGCCAACGCGCTCGAGCGGTGCGAACAGCGCTGAGCGCGCACCGACGGCAATGCGCCGTTCACCGCGACGCAGCGATTGCCACGCATCGAGTCGCTCGCCGTCGCTCAGCCCGGAATGGAGCACGGCCACGTCGTCACCGAATGCCCCGCGAAAACGATCCACCGTCTGCGAGGTAAGCGCGATCTCCGGCACGAGCACGATGGCCGTCTTGTCGCGCTGCTCCAGGATGGCGCGCAGCACTTCGATGTACACCAGCGTCTTGCCGCTGCCCGTCACGCCATGCAGCAGAAACACTTGCCCCGGATCGCCGGCGAGAATGGCGCGCACGGCCTCCTGCTGCGCCGCACTTGGATTGGGCGGCGGCAGCGTGCCGGCGCGATCGGCGAAGGGATCGCGTGGCTGGACTTCGTCGCGGAGTTCCACCAGCCCGCGCTTCGCCATGGCCGAAAACACACCGGCGCTGCAGTTGGCCTGAATGCGCAGCGATTCCAGCGGCGCAGCACCGCCCTGCGCCTCGAGCAAGTCGTACACGACGCGCTGTTGCTTGGCCCGGGCGAACGCCTGCTCCCGCTGCAGCAACGACGGCAGATCCATCACGATGCGCACCGTGCGCTGCGTGCGAGACGCCGGCGCCGGTGCCTTGGCCGAACTCAGCGCGGTCGGGAGCATCGAGCGCAGCGTCAGCCCCAGCGGTGCGGCATACCAGTCGGCAATCCACTTGGCCGTCTGGAACAACGCGGCGGGCAGCGACGGCACATCATCGACGACGGCCTGAATCGGTTTGAGGGTGATCCCCTCCGGTGGCTCGGTGGCACCGAGACAGATGCCGATCTCCGGGCGATTCCGGAACGACACCAGCACGCGTGTACCCGGCGCGATCGGCACGGCGATCCCATCGGGCACGCGATAGGTGAACGTGCGGAAGAGGGGCGCCGCCAGCGCCACCTCGATGCAGCGGTATTCGCGGTCGGGCGACGTCAGCGGCGCTGCACGCCGAGCCCCGGCGCGTCGCTGAGGGTGACCTGTCCGTTGGGGATCGACGGGCCGGTGAACGGATCGTCGGAGAGCAACGCCGCGCCGTCAAGGTCGGCATCGTCGAGCAGCGGGGAGAAATGCGCCGCCGCCGCGATCCCGAGCGTCGTCTCGATCATGCAACCACACATCACCCGCATCCCGTGGGCGCGCGCCACGGCGATCATGCGCATCGCTTCGCGCAGCGATCCGCACTTGGCGAGCTTGATATTGATGCCGTCCACCGCGCCCACGAGCTTGGGAATATCCGCCGCCACGATGCATGATTCGTCGGCGATCACCGGAATCGGCGAGCGCTCACGCACGAAGTGCAGCCCGTCGATATCCTGCGGTGCCAGCGGCTGCTCCAGCATGTCCACGCCCACGTCGGACAGCGGTTGCAGCATGGCCAGCGCCTGCTTCGGCGTCCACGCCGCGTTGGCGTCGACGCGCAGCGTGGCGTTCGGCGCTTCCTCGCGCACGATGCGCAGTACCTCGCGGTCCCAGGTCGAGCCCAGTTTGATCTTGAGAATCGGATATGCGGCTGCGTCGCGCACGCGGGCACGCAGCGTCTCGGCATCGGGCGCGATCCCGATCGTAAACGTGGAACGGGGAGCTGCCTTGGCATCGAGCCCCCACAGCTTCCAGAGCGGCACCCCGAGGCGCTTGGCCGCCAGATCGTGCAACGCCGAACTGATGGCGCAGCGCGCGGCGGCGTTCCAGCGCAACGTTTTCTCGAGCGCGCGTTCGATGGCGTCGATCGACCAGCTGTCGGCCTTCTCGAGTATGGGCGCGAACTGTGTCATCGCCGCCATCACGCTGTCCGCCGTTTCGCCGTAGAAGCGGCTCGGCGCCGCCTCGCCCCACCCTTCTGCCCCATCAGTATCCCGCAACCGCACCCACACCACGCGATACTCGCTGAAGCCGCCGCGGGCGATGATGAACGGATGCGTGGTGTGTACCGTGAGAATTTCAGCGTGCAGTTGCATGTGACGAGCAGTGTCAGTGGTGAAGATCAGAACGGCGTGAGTCCCGAGGGACGCGACGATCGGGCGGCGCGCAGTTCGGCACCCGGGGCCTGCCCCAGAAACGCAATCAAGGCATCGGCGAGTTCGAATCCGCGATCATACCGATCGACGGCCTGTTTCGAGAGACACTTCATGGTGATCGCGCTCAACCCGGCGGGGATTCGCGTGTCGATCTGATCGGGAGGCACCGGCGTGTCGTGCACGTGCTTGTATCCCACGGCATACGAGTCTTCCCCATCGAACGGCGGATGCCCCAGCAGCATTTCGTACAGCAGCAATCCCACCGCGTACAGGTCGCTCCGACCGTCTACCAGCTTGCCCATCGCCTGCTCGGGCGACATATAGTGCGGCGTACCCATCGCGCGCCCATTGGCGGTGAGGCGAACGTGAAACCGCGCCGTGGCGATCCCGAAATCAGTGAGCGCGACGTTCCCGTCTTCGTCGAACAGAATGTTGTCGGGCTTGATGTCACGGTGCACCACGCCGTGGCGGTGCGCGTAATCGAGCGCACACGCCACCTGCACCGCGATCGACGCCGCCGAACTGGCCGACACCGTTTTGCGACGCGACAACATGTCCGCCAGCGAGCCGCCCGCGTAGTACGGCATCGCGACATACTCGAGATCGCCCGCCGTGCCGATGTCCGCGATCGCGCAAATGAACGGGTGAATCAGCCGCGCGGCCGCTTCGGCCTCACGCCGAAAACGCTCGCGCATTTCCGGCTCCTGAGCCAACGTGCGGTGCAGCACCTTGATCACCAGCGGCCGCGCCAACACCGCGTGCTTCGCCAGATAGACGTGCGCCATACCGCCGCTGCCCAGCCGCTTCACCACCGTATAGCGATTCCCCGTGGCCACGCGCAGTTCGCGCAGTTCTTCATCGGGGATGTCGATCGGCGGGGCCGACACGTCCGGGAGCGGCACACCGCACCGCGTACAGCGCGCGGCCGCCGCCCGGTTCCAGGTCCCGCATTCAGGGCAGAACATCGGGCAGAGAAGGAGAAGTGGAGAACGCGCGGGCAAGCAGGCCCGTCACAGCACCCGGCGATGCCGCAAGAACAAAAGTAGCAGCCCGCCCAAACAGAGTTGACCGATCAGGAGCGCCCAGAAGCCATGGGGCCACCCCGACAAGGGGATCGTGGTGAAGTTCATGCCCCACATGCCACTCACCACCACGAATGGCAGCGACATGGTCGCGATGACCGACAACGCCTTGGTCGTTGCTCCCAGGCGATTCGACACCTGCGTGAGATACGAGTCCATCGTGCTGCTCAGCAAGTCGCGATACGTATCGAGCGCGTCGTTGATCCGCAGCACGTGGTCGTAGATGTCCCGGAAGTACAACTGTACATCAGGCGTTAGCAGCTGGCTCGGGCGGTTCGTGAGCACGTTCATCACGTCGCGCGACGGCTGCAGGTGACGACGCAGCGACAGCACCAACCGCTTCACATGGAACAGGTCACGCAATGCCGTCTCGTCGAAATTCACGAAGACCCGCTCCTCGAGGCCGTCGATGAATTCATCGATCTGCTGCAGGATCGGGAAGTAGCTGTCGATCGTGTCATCGAGGATCGCGTGCAGCGCGCGTTCCACGCCGCGGCCGAGCAAATCGGGCGAACGCCGCCACTGCTCCGACACGCGGTCGATCGACGCCATCGGTCCCGCATGCACCGTCACGAGATAGTGCGGGCCAAGAAAGCAGTAGAGGTCCTTCGTTTCGAGATCGTAGGGATCATCGGTGTCGGCCGCCAGCCCCACGCCGCGGATGATCACGAACAGGAATCCGTCGTACTCCTCGAGCTTGACGCGCGAATTCGGATTCAGCGTGTCCTCGATGGCGAGCGGATGGAAACGAAAGATCTTCTCCAGCAACGCATGCTGGGAGCGCACCGTCGAGTCGATGTCGACCCACATCGGGCCACCGGTGGCCAACAACTGGGCGATGTCGCGTGGATGACAATCGACGACCTCCTCACCCGACGGCGACCAATAGATCGAGCGCGGTGGCGGATCGTTCGGCGGGTCGATCGCGAGGAGGGCGTCTGGAATGGTGGTCATCACCAGCGAATCATGGGGGCACAGGGGCCATCAGGCCAGCGCCATCAGGCCAGCGCCATCAGGCCAGCGCCGCCAAATGCACCAGCACCGCCTGCGCCACCGGGTCCGGGGCATATCCCCCTTCCATGGCGCTGACCAGCCGGCCGCCGCACCACCGCTCGGCCCGGTCAACCAGCGCCTGCGTGAGCGTGCCGATGTCGTCGAGCGTGAGGGTGAACGCGCCGAGTGGGTCGCCCTCCAGACAATCGAAGCCGGCGCTCAGCAGGATCAGATCGGGGGTAAAGCCGTCCGCCGCGGCATCCACCGCCCGCAACAGCGCCTCCACGTACTGCGACGAGGGCAACGACGGAGCCATCGGCACGTTCCACACGGTGCCTTGGGGGCCACGATCATCGGCTGCACCGGTGCCGGGATACCACGGCCACTGGTGCATCGACACGAAGTGGATCTTCGGCTCATGCTCCACCAGCGCCTGCGTACCGTTGCCGTGATGCACGTCCCAATCCACGATCAACACGCGCTCGCATGCCTTGGTGGCCAAGGCGTAGTGTGCCGCGATCGCCACGTGGCCGAACAGACAGAATCCCATCGCCCGGTCGCGCAGCGCGTGGTGCCCCGGCGGACGCACCGCCGAAAAGCTGCGCGGCGCACGACCGTCGAAGGCCATGTCCACGCCATCGAGCACGCACCCGGTTCCCGCCGTCGCCGCGTCCCACGACCCCTCACTCACCACGGTGTCGGGATCGAGCCGACCGCCGCCGGACTGCGCCATCTCCCGCACCGTCGCGATGTACCCCCGATCGTGCGCCAGCGCGATTTCGTCCTCCGTGGCGTGTCGTCCCTCGACGTGCTGCAGCGACTCGAACAACGCCTGGTCGTGACGCAGCGCCCGCGGAATGGCGCGCAGGCGCCCAACATGCTCGGGGTGATTCCATCCGGTGTCATGTCGTCCGCAATCGGAGTGCGAGAGGAACGCGACCTGCTGCTTCATGCGGTGCATCCGGACGTGGAGGATTATCGATGGCCGCGCAGACGCCGCGACGCCCACTCGCCCAACAGCGCGAGGACGATCACCATGAACAGTAGACCGGGAGCCGCCCGCAGGCGATCCAGCAACGCGGCAAACGCCGTACCGGCGAGGGCGCGTGCCGGTTCACCGGCGCTATCGGCCGAAACGGGCCCGCCAAGGCGCGCCACGAGGTCGGCAAAGGGCGCCGCATCACCCGGATAGGCATCGGCCAGGGAATCGCCCGCGGCGGCCTGAACGCCGATCGGCACACCCGCCGCCAGCGCCAACACGCCGCCCCACCACGCGCGGTGCTCGGCGGCACCGTCGTCGGTGCCTTCCATGCGCCACCGCCAGCTGTTGCGATACGCGCTCGCCACCACGCGCCCCGCGCCGAGGCGCTGCGCGACCAGCACGGGCTCCACGTGCCCGTGATCCGAGGGGTCCGATTGCACCACCGACGCACCACGGGTCGCGACGAGTTCCCACGCCTCGAGTCCTCGCCGTGGCGTCTCGGTGAGCAGCGACCCCGCCACGGCGCCGCGAACCGACGACGCCCGGACGGGGGTGATCGACGCCAATGCCGGAATGCGCAGCGCGTCACCGCCCAGCACCAGCCCACCGCCCTGTCGCACGAAGCGCGTGAGAACGGCCGCGTCGACCGACATGCTGTCCAGCAGGACCACCACCGCATAACGCGACGTGTCGAGACGCGCGGGCGCACCGAGCGTGACCGCCGTGCGCCGCGACACGCGAACGCTGCCGTCGACGTGCCACCCGGCTTCCTCGAGCGCCGCGGCCGTGAACTTCGACTCCCATCCCGGCAGCGCCATCAGCATCACGCGCCGCCCGAACGGCGGCGTGACCACGGCCACGCGGGCCTCCGACGCGCCAACCGATGCCCGTAGTGGCGGCGACACACTCGCCAGTCGCCATCCGGCGCGCCCGGTACTCGCGATAGAGTCGAGCATGCCACCGCCATCGCGCAGCACGAGCGGCGGCGAGGCAGCCACCCCACCCGCCACGCGGACATCCACCGCGCCCGACGGACCCGCCACAGACGCCGCCGACAACGCGAGCCCCGAGGCCCGCGTGCGGTCGACCCACTGCACCGTGATGCCCGCACCCGTGACCGTGCCCAGCAGCGCCCGCGCACGCCACGTGGGAACGGCCGGAAGCTCCACGCGAAGGCCGCGCGGCTGCGTATCCCCGGCCGCCGCCACCACTTCACGCACGAGCGTCGAGGCGAGCGCGCGCGTACCGCTGTCCGCCACGTCCGCCACCGACCACGGCACCACGGCACCCCGCCGGTCGCGCGCCCCGGACGGTCGGCTCGCGACATACATCGCCGCCGCCAGTGCGAGCAGCGCGATGGTGCGCAGCGCGCGCTCGAGCAGGAGCCGCGCCTGGTTCGGAGCCATCGCCGTCATCGGGTGAGTGCGTAGACCACGAGATTCACCGCGAACTTCGTGTTGTCGACCGAGAGGAAGCGCTTGTTGTCGGGATGAAAGCTCCACTCCGAGCTGTAGTCCTTGCTGCTGTACAGCACCGAGATGCGACCATTCCGCAACACCGCGTCGAGCTGCTCGTGCACGAGGTTGTCGCCCCAGCCGTTCATCTCGTGCGACGTGGTCGGTGGTCCATTCTCGAACACGAAGAAGCTGCGATACAGCTCATGCGTGTTCGGCAGCGGAACCAGCGGGCCCGCGACGCGGCGGATCTCTTCGCGCACGGTCTTGTGAAAGGCCCCGTCCACATCGTGGTTGTGATCGTCCACGAACAGCAGACCGCCGCGCACGAGGTACTTACGCAGCACGCCGGCTTCGCGCGTCGTGAAGCGCACCGGAAGATGGCCGGTGAGAAAGAGCAGCGGATACGCGAACACCGCTTCCGACGACAACGGCACCGTGACGCCCTGCGGACGCACCGGCAACGCCGTGTAGCGCGCGATCGAATCGATCACATTGGCCGGCAGCATCGGCGCAGAATCCCAGTCGCCCGACTCGTACTGCGCCGTGGCAAAGACGAACGGCTCCAAAGCGCTCATCGCGGCACCCCGCGCGACCACGCGCCGGCATCGGTACGCACCACACCGCCAAGCACGCGACGCGCACGCACGAAGGCTTCGGTCGCATCGCCACCACGCGCCAGCACCTCGAGCACCGCACCAACCGCCACCGCGAAGGCCGGTGAATCTGCGAGCGCTTCAACACGTAGCACGGCGAGCGAATCCCGCGCCGCCGACACGTCGCGCACCACCAACTGCGCCGCGACCACGAGTCGCACCGCCCGACGCGCCTCGCGCGGCGGCAACGCTTCGCGCTCGCGACGGACGTTGGTGGTGCCGGTATCCTTCCCGGCGAGTCGCACCTGCGCGATGTCGATGATCACTGTGGGTGGCTTGCCGCGCAGATAGAGCCGTTCCGCCGCCCGTGCCCGTTCGATCGCAGCCAACGCAAGCCGCATGTGCGGGATCGCGGCCTTGGGTTCCCCCTGCTCGAGCTCACGCCCCGCGTCCCACATCGCGTTGTACGCTTCCAACAGCGGTTGGTTGATCGCGATCACCGGCGAGTCGTTGCCTTCCTCGAGCACGCCGCCGGCATTGCCTCCCGACAGGGCGAGCTTGCCCTGCTGCTGCTCCACACCGTGATCGTGCCCGTCGCCTGCCGTGTGCGCATGCTCGCCGCTCACGTCGCCGCTCAAGCGCTGGAAGACCACATCACCGACCGCCTGTCGCAACCGCGCCTGATCGCGCCCGATCTTGATCGACTCGGTCATCAACGTCTTGCGATCCAGTGTCGGCCGCTGCTTCTCGAGCTTCTCGGTGAGCATCAGCAGCATACGCTGACTGAGCAGCGACTTGTCGACTTCCGGCGGCGGTGCAGGCTCGACCGCCACCGAGTCGTACTCGGCGGCACGCGCGATGCGGAACGAGCGCGTCTCGCTACTGCCGTACTCACGATCCGACGACGGATGCGCATCGCGGGCTATCGCCCGGAGATGCACGATGTCACCGGCTACCAG
>CAIUOO010000066.1 GCA_903900795.1 uncultured Gemmatimonadota bacterium
CGAGATGAGCTGGACGCCTGGGGTGTTCTGAAAGACGCCGACACCACCGCGAATGACGGCGCGTGGCGCGCGGATCATCCCCGGCAGGAGCGCCATTTGATCAGCCTGTCCTACCGTCCACGAGAATCCGACGCGCGGACTTACGTAGAGGCGATTCGGCGTCTCGGCGTTGTCCAGGCCGAACGCGGACAGCACGGCGGGATTCGTCTGCGGCCCCTTCGAGAAATGATTGCCGTCCACGCGGACGCCGTACTGCACCTGCAGATCGTTCCTGGGACGCCATGCATCGCCCAGCGACATGGCGCCAACGAGCTGGCTGCCGGTGCGCGTGCGCGGTGACAACGTCCGGGTGAACGAGACCGGCGTGTTGGCCTGCAAGTCGGTCAGCGAGTTGTAGCTGAACGATCCGTATTGATTGAACGCGACGTTCTGCGAGAACTCGTCGCGGCGCAGCTCGCTGGTGAGCTTCACACGATGACGGTTATCGCTGGAGAACCACGACATCGTGTTGTTGGCCGCCAACGACGCGTTGGTCGACGCCGTGTTCAGACTCGGCGAACCACCGAACAGCAAGCTGCTGACCGCCGCGGAACCATCGACCAGCTGCGAGTTCACACGAACCGTACCCGCCGGAAGAACCGCAAATGGATCAGACGCATTGCGGCTCATGCTGTAGCCGATCGTGCTTTCAGTGAAGATGCCTTGGAAACCAAGCAAGCCGCTGTGACGCGCCTGCAGGGCGCCGCCGTAGCTGTCGCGCGTGCCGTCACGCGTGGGCGTGAAGAGACTCGCCGCGCCGCCGCCGAACCCGCCGAACCCGCCACCACCACCGCCCACCGGTGCCGTGCCCGAGTAGTTGCCCGACAGCGTAATCGCGAACGTGTTACCGCGATTGGAATTGGCCTGGACGTAGTCGAAGCTGTTAAGGACCGTGGCGCGATTCACGATGCGCTGCGGCGAGTAGCCGCTCACCGTAATCGGCACATTGCTGGAGCCCAGGATACTGAGCAGGCGCGACACCGAGTCGGCGGCCACGCCGGCCGTCTCGAAGCCCAGCGAGCTTTCACTCAGCAGCGTCTGCAAGTCCTGCAGGCGACGATCGTACTGGAACGACGAGTTGAAGAAGGCACGATCGGCCTTGATCGGTCCCGACGCCGAGCCGCCCATCGACATGTTGGTGTACTGCTGACCGGTCGCGAGCCCCGTCTGGTCGAGCCACTGCATCTGCGGCGTAATCAGGTTGCCGCTGAGGGTACGCCGGATGAAGTTCGAGCCGGAGCGCGTACGCACCTGCAGCTGTCCGCCGGAGAAGCCACCACGCGACACGTCGTACGACGACGTCGCCAGCGACGTCATCACACTGGCATCACGCGGCAGGGCCGCATCGCCAAAGTTGAGACCGTTGAGCTGCGTATTGTTCTGGTCGCCGCCCAAACCAAAGACCGAGAAGGCATCGGAGGCACCATCGGCGCCCAGCAGCAACTGCACGCCCGGGATGGCCGAGGCCATCGCGGCCAGATCGCCCAACTGATCGGCGTTCAGGAAACCCGCGGCTGCATCATCCACCGCCTTTTCCGAACCCGACACATCGGACACCGTATCGCTACGCGACGCCGCGGCCCGCTCCGTCACCTGCACGGCGTCGAGGGTGATCGTCGCCGGCGCCATGCGGGCGTCGGCAATCAGGATTTCCTGATCGGCCGTGCGCTTCACCTGATACCGGCGCGGTCCCAGACCGACGGCCGAGAACGTCACCCAGTAGTCGCCTTCCCCGCCCGGGAAGGAAATCGTGTAGCGCCCGTTCTTGTCGGTTCGCGCGGTACGGCTGACGTTGCCGCTGAGCGTCGTCGCCGTGACCAGCACATTGGGAATCGCCTGCGCGTCCGTGCCGAGCACGCGCCCACGAATGATATCGACTGCCTGCGCGGCCAACTGCAGACTGCACACGAGGAGCAATCCGATGGCGCCGAGGAGCCGTCTGAGAAGCATGGATGTATGAATCACGTCAAGGTAGACGGGGAAACGGCACCCGCGTTAAGAGCGGATTGTGTCGACTTTTCACAGGGAGGTCCGACGTTCGACGGCCTACGCCCATTACACGGGGCGTGGCGATTTCGTTGGAATGTCGGGTCGAGCCGGATTGTGCCGGAGTTCCGCCGCTGATGCCCCGCTGACGGCTCCGCTTCATATCTTTCGGTATGGAGATTCTCCGCGATCCACTCTGGAACAACATCCGCCTCGATCCGCTCGCGCTGGCGCTCCTCGAAACGCCCGTTGTCCAGCGGCTGCGCTACGTGCGCCAACTGGGTCTCGCGTTTCTGGTGTATCCGGGCGCCACCCATTCGCGGTTCGAGCACGCGTTGGGCGCGTGGCACCTCGCCGGCGTCGCCCTGCGCCTGCTTGAAGAACGGGGCGCCCTCGAGGGCATCGATGCGCGCGCCCAACAGATCGTGCGGGCGGCCGCCCTGCTGCACGACGTGGGACACTATCCGTTCTCGCACGCTCTCGAGGAGATCGGCGTCACGCACCACGAACAGGTGGCGTATCCGCTGATCACCGCCGGACCGGTGGCCACCGTGCTCCGCGACGCCCTCGGCGACTCCGCCCCCGAGGAAGTGTTCGCGCTGATCACCGGCCGCAGCACCGAGCCCTTGCAGGGACTCATCTCGGGCTCGCTCGATCTCGATAAAATCGAGTATCTCAAGCGCGACGCGACGATGTGCGGCGTTCCGTACGGTGAGATCGACGTGGATCGCCTGCTCAACTCCCTCGTGATCGTGTCGTCGCCCGAGCGCACGACGCGCATGGTCGGCGTCCACGAGAAAGGGTTGTCAGCCCTCGAATCGTTGTTGTTCGCGAAATACCAGATGTACCGCAACGTGTATTGGCATCACGCCGTCCGCAGTGCGACCGCGATGTACAAACGCCTGGTGGCGGTGGCGCTCGACTCGGGCCACGTCGCCGCCGACCGGGTGGCGCACTTTACCGACGAAGGGTTGCTGGTGCATCTCGATGTGCCGTCGTTGCCAGCCGAGGCCCGCGTGATGCTCGACGGCCTGCGCTTCCGACGGCTGCACAAGCGGGCGTACGAGTGCCCCGCCGCCACACTCGGTGAGGACGTGGGCGAGTGGATTGCCAGCGACTTTCATCTCACCCGTCGCGTGGAGGATGCCTTCGCCCGCGAGCTTGGGCTTCCGGCGGGCGCGGTGCTGCTCGACTATCCCGCCAAAACGCAGATGCTGGGGCTCGACATTCCCATGCAGCGTCGCGATGGCCGTGTGGAACAGCTCACGGCGGCCGGTTGGGAGGGCGCAATCAACCTGCCCCGGCTCAGCGACGAGCTGTATCGCAGCGCCCGTCGACTTCGTGTATTCACGACCGATCGGGCGCCCGTGCCGGAAGACCGGGTACTGGCCGCCCTGCGCCAAGACGCCGACGTGGTGCGAGGCCGACTCGACGCCGGGACCGCGCTACTCGGCTAGCGCTACAGCGAAGCGTTACGGCGAAGCGCTACGGCCGGGTTCCGCGCGCGCAGCGCGGTGAGCCGGCCTTGGCCGCTTCCAGCATCTCCACCGCTTCGGTGGCGATCGCGACGCCGCGATTGGCCGCGTAGAAGCTGCGGATGCCGGCATGCAGCGAATCGCTGCTGACCGTGCCGCGAACACCATGGGCCCAGTCGCGGATCGCACGCGGCAGCTCCACGATGCACCCCACGTCGTTGCCGGTACTGTCCAGCAGCACAATCGTGGGCGTGGCGGTGCGCCCGTCGAGTGAGCGGTGGGTGTCCTGCACCGGCCGTCCGTTCACCGGCAGCACGATGCGGAGCTCGAGCCCCGGAACCAACTCCGACAGTTTCGCCAAGTAGGGCACGTTGTTCATCGAGTCGCCGCAGGCGTCGATGGCCACCACCAGCAGATGCCAGCGGCCCCCGACCGCTTTGGCACGGGCGACGAGCGCGTCATCCACCCGCGCGCTGTCAGCCATTTTGAGCCACCCCTCACGGCGCGCCTTGGCGGCCGCGAGAAAATCCGGGAAGCGCTGTCCGCTGCCGAACAGCGTCAGCAGCGTGCTGTCCTGCACCACCGCGCAGCCCGCGGGCCTGGCGTCGGCACGCGCCGTCGTGGCCGCCAAGGTCACGAGAGCCGCAGAGCAGCCGGCGATGACGCCGGCACGAAGTCGCGTATGGGACATCATGGGCGGTCGGGGGTGCGGGAGTCGGGAAAACGGGGCTTCGTACGCCCGTGGGCATCGGCCAATTTGCGCCCGATACCACGGTAGAAGGCGGCATCGAGCGGCTTCTCGTCGGCTTCGAGCGACAGCGCGCATCGCTCAATCGCATAGAGCAGGTTGCCAAGGTAGAGCTCGGCAACCTCCCCGACCGACTCCTCAGGCATGCGAAACGGCAGCCTGCTCGCCCGTGGTGCCGGTACTGCCGATGCCGTGCACGTGCATCACTTGGACCACAATCGCCGTGATGTTGTCGAGTCCACCGCGGCGATTCGCTTCGGTGATCATCGCGTCCACCATGCGACCGGGCGTCTGCTTGGACTCGAGAATCTTCTTGAGCTGCGGATCCTCGACCATGCCGGTGAGCCCGTCCGAGGCCACGAGATAGAGATCGCCGGTCTGGATCTCTCCGTTCAGCACGTCGGCTTCGACCGCGGCGTTGGCGCCGACGCAACGGGTGATCACGTTGCTGTACGGGTGATAGCGCGCCTGCTCCGGGGTGAGAAAGCCGGCGTCCACCTGCTCCTGCACGTAGGAGTGATCCTTGGTGAGCTGGCGCAGGGTGCCGTCACGCATCAGATAGATGCGCGAATCACCGATGTGGCCGATGATCCACCGTCCCTGCCCGATCATCAGGCAGGAGGCGGTGGTGCCCATCCCCTGCTTGTCGGCTTCCTGAATGGTGCGCTCGTGTATGGACCGATTGGCGTCCATGAGCGCGTCGCGCATACGAGAGAGCGGCAGGTTCCCCGTCAGGTCGCGGACGTCCGTGAGGTCGCGCGCAACGATCTGCACCGCCATCTCACTGGCCACTTCGCCTGCGGCGTGACCGCCCATGCCATCCGCAACGATAAAGAGCCCGCGCTCCTGATCGGCGTCCGCATAGAGGCTGTCTTCGTTGCCTGCGCGAATGCGCCCGACATCTGTGCCGGCTGCGACGGATAGCTGCACGTGGATAGGAAGAGGTCTGACCGAGGATGACGACGGAACATGGAATGGAACATGGAGCAGAGAAGCGAAGCTACCCGGGAGTCGCGTCGATTGGCAAGCGCGCGACCGAGCCCGCCAACGGATCCGCCTCCGTGGCGGAGGACGACCCCACGGCCTGAAGGGCCCGCTGGGGCTCCCAGTCGGGGGCGTCCCGCTCGCCGACCTGGAGGCGAAAGAGCCGATCGTACAGCCCAGCGCGGGCCACCAGTTCGCGATGCGTGCCCCGTTCCACCACCTCGCCATGGTGCAGCACCAGGATCTCGTCGGCGTCGACGATCGTACTGAGCCGGTGCGCAATGGCGATCGTGGTGCGCCCGCGCATGAGCTCCGACACCGCCCGCTGGATCTCCACCTCGATCTGTGAGTCCACCGCGCTGGTGGCCTCGTCGAGGATCAGCAGGGCCGGATCGGCGGCCACGGCACGGGCAAAGGCCAGCAGCTGCCGTTCGCCGACGCTCACCCCGCCTCCGCGTTCGGACAGCTCGTGGTGCCAGCCGCCCGGCAGCCGCGCAATCACCCGATCGGCGCCAACGCGGGCCGCCGCCGCGGCGAGGGTCTCATCGTCGATGTCGGCATCGAGCCGGAGATTGCCCGCCACGTCACCGGCAAATAGAAAAATGTCCTGCTGCACATATCCGATGACCGCGCGGAGCACGTCGACCGGCAGTTCACGGATGTCGACGCCATTCACCAGAATGCGACCGCGCTGCGGTTCGTAAAAGCGGAGCAGCAGGTTCACGATGGTCGTCTTGCCCGCGCCCGTGTGTCCCACGAGCGCGATCTCCTCACCGGGGGCCACGCGAAAGCTGACGCCCTTGAGCACCCACCGGACCCCGCCCTCGGGGTCTCCGGACTCCGCCGGCCCCAGCATGTCCGACGCCCGCTGGGACGTCGGCGAGTGATCCTCGGCGACCCCCTGCTCCCGGTCATACGCGAACCAGACGTCCTCGAAGACCACGGTTACGCCGGCCGAGCGCAGGGCGGCCACGCGCGCGTCACGGTCGGGGGTGGAGGCGCCCCCAACCGCCACCGGCGTATCGAGCAGGCCGAAGATCCGTTCTGACGCGGCCATCGCCGCCTGCAGGATGTTGTACTTCTCGGACAGATCCTGCAGCGGCTGGAAGAAGCGCCGCACCAGCTGCAGAAACGCCGCCACCGTGCCAACCGTGATGGCGCTGCTTCCCACGCGGAAGCCGGCCGTCACGAGTAGACTGGCCATGGCGAAGGTGGTGAGAAACTCGATGATGGGGAAATAGAGGGCGTACACCGTGATCGACTTCAGATGGGCATCGAGATGCGACTGGTTGAGGGCATCGAAGCGACGCACTTCGTGCGATTCCCGTCCGAACAGCTGCACGATGCGCATGCCGCCAAGGCGCTCACCAATGAAGGCATTCAGACGCGCGAGGCGCAGGCGAACCTCGCGATAGGTAGTCCGCACCGCGTGCTGAAACAGCCGCGACGCGATCAGCACCAGCGGAATGACCACAAACGCGGCCAAGGCCAGTGGCCAGTCGACGTAGAGCATCACGACGCCGATGGCGAATAACGTGACAAGGTCGCCCACGCCGGCCACGACACCGGAGGTGAACAGCTCGTTCAGCGCCTCGACGTCGCTGGTGACCCGGGTGACGAGTCGCCCCACGGGATTACGGTCGAAGTAGGACACGGGGAGGCGCTGCAGCCGCTCGAACAGCTCCCGGCGCAGATCGCGCATGACACGCTGCCCCAGCAGCGACGTGAACATGGTTTCGCCGTAAGCCGCACCGAACTGGGCCAGCAGCATTGCGGCGTACAGGAGCGCCACCTGCCCCACCAACCCCACGTCCCGGGACGGGAGCGCCAGATCGATGACCCATCGGGTGAGCAGCGGGCCCACCAACTGCATACCGGACTGCACAACAATGCAGGCCAGCGCGGCCAGGACCAGCGGACGATACGGGCGCACGTACGCCAGCAGGCGCCGGACGAGGCGCGCGTCGTACGCTTTGCCGAGCGCG
>CAIUOO010000067.1 GCA_903900795.1 uncultured Gemmatimonadota bacterium
ATTCTGCATGCTCACGAAGCGCGACCAGCCTTTGAGGTCTGACGTGCCGAGGGCGCGCGCGAACTGCCATGCCCAGCCGGAACTCGCGCCGATGTAGCGCACCTTGCCCGACTGCACGAGGTGGTCGAGGGCGGCGAGCGTTTCCTCGATGGGCGTGTTCACGTCGAAGCGATGGATCTGATACAGGTCGATCGTGTCCACACCCAGGCGCCGGAGGCTGGCCTCGCACCCCTGGACGATGTGCTTGCGGGAGAGCCCGCGCATGTTCGGGCCGGCGGCCATGGGCTGGTAGACCTTGGTGGCCAGCACGATCTCGTCCATGCGCCCGTACTCCCGCAGCGCACGCCCCGTAACCTCCTCGCTCATGCCGAGGGCGTACATGTCGGCCGTATCGAAGAAGTTGATGCCCGCTTCGATGGCGCGCCGGAAGAACGGGCGGGCATCTGCTTCGCTGAGCACCCAGGGGCGCCAGTCAGGGGTGCCGTAGCTCATGCAGCCCAGGCAAAGGCGCGAGACGGTCATCCCGGTGGATCCAAGGGTCGTATATCGCATGGGACGGAATCTCGAGGCGGGTTTTGGGAACGGAATAGCGCGCGGAATGCTAAAATGTATGCACCCTATACTCCCACACCCACGCCCATGCTGATTCGCCGTCCCGACGATATCCCCTCGTCCGAGATCACCTCGGAGACCGTCTACCAGAACCGCCGGGCCTTCATCGGCACAGCCGGGGCGCTGGCGCTGAGCGGACTGGTGGCGCCGTCGGCGCTCGAGGCCATGCGCTTCGATCGCGGTACGTCGGGCGCCTTCCCGGGGCTGCAGCAGGACGACAAGCTGACGCCCGAGGAAGACGCGACCAGCTACAACAACTACTACGAGTTCGGCACCGGCAAGGACGAGCCGAAGGATCAGGCGAAGGACTTCAAACCGATGCCGTGGACGGTGAACGTGGAGGGGCTGGTCAAGAAGCCCCGGCCGTACTCGTTCGACGAACTCGTGGGCAAGTTGCCGGTGCAGGACCGGGTCTACCGCCATCGCTGCGTGGAAGCGTGGTCCATGGTGATCCCGTGGCAGGGCGTGCAACTCAAGGATGTCGTGGCGCGTTGCGAACCGCTGCCGGGTGCCAAGTTCGTGGAGTTCACCACGCTGTACGACCCACGCCGGATGCCGGGCCAGGCCCGGGCGGTATTGCCGTGGCCGTACAAAGAGGCGCTACGTCTCGACGAGGCCAACAATCCGCTGGCGTTGTTGGCCACCGGCATGTACGGCAAGGCGCTGCCGAATCAGAACGGGGCGCCGCTCAAGCTCGTCGTGCCGTGGAAGTACGGGTTCAAAGGCATCAAGGCGATCGTGAAGATCAAGTTCACGGACAAGATGCCCAACACGACCTGGAATGACGCCAATCCGAGCGAGTACGGCTTCTACGCCAACGTAAACCCTATGGTCGATCATCCGCGGTGGAGTCAGGCCAAGGAGCGTCGGATTGGGCAGTTTCTGAAGATCCCGACGCTGCCGTTCAACGGCTACGCGGCGCAGGTCGCGTCCATGTACAGCGGCATGGATCTGCGGAAGTACTACTGAGCCCTGACATGCAGTCGATGCTCTCACGCGCCGAATCCCCGATTCGGCGCGTGATCCGTCCTGCGCTCTGGCTGCTCGTGATCGTGCCCGCCATCGTGCTGATCGCGCAGCTTCTGCTGGATCAGTTAGGTGCCGAACCAATCGAGTCCCTCGAGCACGCGTCGGGCGAGTGGGCGCTGCGACTGCTCGCGGCCTCGTTGGCGGTCACCCCGTTCATGCGCCTCACCGGCTGGGGCTGGCTGGTGGCGCAGCGCCGGTTTCTCGGTCTCGCCGCCTTTTTCTGGGCGATGGGGCACCTCAGCGTGTACATCGTGCTCGACCAGTTTTTCGACTGGCCGGAAATCGTGAAGGACGTGCTGAAGCACCTGTACATTACCGTCGGGATGCTGGCGTTCGTGCTGATGATCCCACTGGCGCTGACGTCAACCAAGTGGTCCATCCGGACGCTTGGCGGCAAGCGGTGGACGCAGCTTCACCGGCTGGTGTACGTATCGGCGGTCGCCGGCTGCGTGCACTACCTCTGGGCGGTCAAGAAGGATCTCGCCGAGCCGATGCTCTATGCCGCCGTTTTTGCCGTCCTGTTTGCCCTGCGCCCGATTCTGCGCAAGCGGGGGCCGCGGACGCCGATCGGGTCACCAAGAGGTTGAACATGTCATCGATGCGGGAGGCGAAGGGCGGGCCCCCGGTTGCTTCGGCGGGTTTTGACGCGTTCGCGATCGCCGCGCCAGGTCTCGCGCCGCTGATTGCCGCAGAGTGCATCGCGCTGGGCATCACCCCCCGCGACGTCAGCCCGGCTGGTGTGTCGTTCAATGCCACCACCGAGCAGCTGTTCACGGTGAACCTGTGGTCGCGATTAGCCAGCCGTGTGCTGGTGCGCTTGGCCGAGTTCGAGGCGCGCGATTTCGCGACGCTCGAAAAAATGGCGGGGCGCGTACCGTGGCATCACGTGCTCTCGCCCGGGGCGGCCGTGCGGCTGCGGGTGACCTGTCGCAAGTCGCGGTTGTATCACTCGGACGCGGTGGCCGAGCGTGTAGCGCGCGGCATCACCAACAGTATCAAGGGCTCGCAGGCGCTTGGCCGAGCCCGGGATGACGAGGAGGACGACGACGGCAATACGCAGTTGATCGTGGTGCGCTTCGATCACGACCGATGCACGATCAGCGCCGACAGCTCGGGGGCACTGCTGCACCGACGCGGCTGGCGGCAGGCGATCGCGAAGGCACCGCTGCGCGAGACGCTGGCAGCGGCGATGCTCGCGGCCTGTGACTGGAACGGCGAGGTGCCGTTGGTAGATCCGTTCTGCGGATCGGGTACGATCGGTATCGAAGCGGCGCTGCGCGTGCGCCGCATGGCGCCGGGATTGGGGCGCGAGTTCGCGATGGAGCTGTGGCCGGGGGCCGACGCCCCCATGCACGCGCGGGTGCGCGCGGCGGCGCAGGCGGTGGCGCTGCCGTCGGTGGGCGCGCCGATCGTGATGCGTGACCGCGATGCGGGTGCGTGCAAGGCCGCCGTGGCCAACGCGGAGCGGGCGGGCGTGCTGCAGGATCTGGTGATCCAGCAGGGACCGCTGTCGGATACGTCGCTGGAATCGATCGGCGCTGGCGGATTGGTGTTGACCAACCCGCCGTACGGCCTGCGCATCAGCGATGGGGCCGATCTGCGATCACTGTATGCGCGGCTGGGCGATGTGGTGCGCGCCGGCGGTCGCGGATGGCAACTCGGCCTGCTGGTGCCCGATCGCGTGTTGGCGGCGCAGACGCGGCTCACGTTCGATGCGGTACTTCGCACCGCGAACGGTGGGCTACCGGTGGAAGTATTGGT
Organism: uncultured Gemmatimonadota bacterium; assembly: GCA_903900795.1. GTDB lineage: Bacteria > Gemmatimonadota > Gemmatimonadetes > Gemmatimonadales > Gemmatimonadaceae > Gemmatimonas. The sequence goes on from CAIUOO010000067.1 coordinate 3,403, forward strand.
GTCGCGCGCGTAGACGTGCACGCGACACCACCGGACGCTTACACGCGGAAGTGATCGGGGCGCCAGGTCTTGATCTGACTCTTGATCTCCTTGCCCGTGAGCGCCGGGTTCTTCACTACCATCTCGACCATCGCGGCCAGTTCAGCGTCGCTCGCGAAGCGCAGCGCGATATAGTGGCGCGGCGAGAAGGCGGCCTCGGCCCGCGCGGCCAGATCAGCCGGCAGCAGGCGGGCGTAGCGGAGCTGCTCTTCGAGGCGGATCAGGCGGTCCTGCGCGCGCAACGGAGACAGGCGTGACACCGAGACCGCCCCGAAGAGCGCCAGCGCACCAACCAGCAGGTAATGCGTCTCGACGTCTCGGATCGTCATCGCCCGCCACGCACTCCAGATCAGGAAAATCATCGAGAGCGGAGCGGCAAAGAAATGGAACATCGGCATGTACTTCGCGTGGTTGGCGAAATTCTGCGTCTTGTCAGACATGGTGGTGTGTCCTGTAAAAGAAAATCGGCCAGCTAGACGGTGTCGATCAGTGCGGCTGCTGTGGCGAAACGTGTTTCCCACGTGCCCTGTACAACGGTAACCGGTGCGGCGAATCGCGCCAACGTGTCGCGAAAGAGGGTCTGCACTTCGACTCGGTGTTTCTCGCGGTCGCGGATGCCGTCGGCGATCCACGGCACGTCGATCTCGAGCAGCAGATAGTGCGCGGCGCGGCGCGCCATTGCCGCCTGCTCGATGAAGTCGGGGCAGCGGCCGAAGTAGTGATGGCAGTATACGACGGTGCTGATCAGGTCGGTGTCCTGCAGCAGCAGCGTGTCACCGCGGGCGAGGGCGGCGGCCATGTGCGTGTCTTCCAGCGCCATCTGCCCCGTGGCGATGGGGCCATGATCGCGATCGTCGAGCGGCGCGCCCTTCGCGGCGGCATAGTCGCGTACGAACTCGGGCACGCACGTGATGCCGTAGCGCGAGGCCAGCTGTAGGCCGAGCGTGGTTTTCCCGACCGACTCCGAGCCGGTCAGGACGATGCGGGTCAGTTCGTGCGTTCGCTCGCGAGCTCTGTCCGCGTGGCCGATCGATGCCATTGCACGTAGCCAGTGATGGCGAGCACCAGAAACACGGCGTACAGAATCGCCGTGAGGGGGAGCTGCCGGTTGATGAACAGACCGATGTAGACCACGTCGACGGCGATCCAGAGCAGCCAGTTCTCGAGGAGTTTGCGCGTCATCATGTACTGCGCCACGAGGCTGATCGACACCAGCGCGGCGTCGAGCCACGGCAGCGCCGCCCCGGGCAAGCGGCGGGTGATCGTGGCCAGCATGACCCACGACACGAGCGCGATGGCGACCATCAGCAGCGCCGTGCGGCGTGGTGTGCGCGTCACGATCACCGCTTCATGGCCCGGTCCACCGCGCAGCCAATGCCACCATCCGTACAACGACAACACCAGATAGACCGCCTGCAGACCGGTGTCGGAGTAGAGACCGGTGCGGGCAAATACCACCGCGTAGAACCCGGCGTTGAGCACGCCGAGTGGCCAGCTCCAGATGTTCTCACGCGTGATGAGCCACACGTTGAGCACACCCGTGATGAAGCCGAAGAGCTCCGGGCAGGAGCTCCCATGCGCGACGAGCCACGCGCAGGGCTCGGACAGGAGATGGAACTCCATACTGGTCATAAGCCGGAAAGCTAATTAGGGTTCTCCGCACATGACCGGGGTGCCGGCGCCGCCAGTGCGCGTTGGCTGAGAGAGTCCCGTAGAACCTGATCCGGCTCGTACCGGCGTAGGGAGTCCAATCGATGTATCCGCACGCAATCGCGCGCCATTGGCGCACGCCGCGACTTGGTGTCGCCAAATTCAGCGCTGCCCTCAGCGCCTGCCTTCTGACTGTTGCCGCCGCCACGCTCGGCGCGCAGTCCCGCCCCGACAGTGCGACGACGGCCGCGAAGGCCGACTCCGTTCGCAACATCGAAGGCGTGTTGGTCCGCGCCATCCGTGCCAACGAACAGGCGCCGATCTCGCAAACCACCATCGGTCGCGCCGCCCTTACGCAGCGGCATTTTGGACAGGACGTGCCCATGCTGCTCATGAATGCGGCGCCTTCCATGACGTCGCACACCGAAACCGGCACCAACTGGGGCTACAGCTACCTGCGACTGCGCGGCATCGACCAGACGCGCATCAACATCACGCTCGACGGTGTACCGCTGAACGACATGGAAGATCAGGTGCTGTACTTCGCCAACCTCGCCGACCTGATGTCGAACGTGCAGTCGGTGCAGGTGCAGCGCGGGGTGGGCACGAGCACCGCGGGCACGGCGTCATTCGCGGGTAGTGTGAACTTCGAGACGATGCCGGTGGCCCGCGCCGATGCCGGTGGCGATGTGCAGCTGCAGATGGGATCGTTCGGCGCCCAGCGCGTGAGCGCATCGTTCAATTCGGGGCTCACGGCGTCAAAGTTCGCGGTGTACGGCCGCGCCAGTGCGCTGCGCACCAACGGCTACCGTGATCACAGTGGCGTCATGGGCCGTTCGGCGTTTGTGGGGGCCGGTTGGTTCGGCGCGCGCGACGTGCTGAAGCTGACCACGCTGGTGGGACTGCTGGCCGACACGCTTTCGTACACGGGCGCCACGCTCGAAGAGTTACGGGCGAATCGCCGCTTCAATCCGCTGCAGCCAGACGAGCGCGATAAGTTCGGACAGCAGATGGTGTCGCTGGCCTACACACGCGCCCTGCAGAACGGCGGGTCGGCAAGCACCACGGTGTACCGCAACTCGGCCAGCGGCAACTACGACTACATCGCGTTGCCCGATCGCTATCGCTTTAACCTGGCGCATACGTGGTACGGCATAACGAGTGCGTACAACGTGGAGCGCGGCGCGCTACGCGTGAATACCGGCATCAATGCCAACACGTACCAGCGCGCGCACCGTGGCTACTTGCAGCCGTCCACTACGTTGTATGACAATACCGGCCACAAGCAGGATGCCAGCGCCTTCGCCAAGCTGTCGCTCGACGCCGGCAAGGCCCGCTGGTTTGCCGACTTGCAGGGACGCTACGCCAAGTTCCGCTACGAGCCCGACGCCAACGCCGGCATAGACGAGCGCAGCATTGATTGGCTGTTCTTCAACCCGAAAGCCGGTGTCACGTACCAGCTGGCTACGGGTGTCGCGTCGTACGCGTCGTACGGCATCACGAGCCGCGAGCCGGCGCGCAATGATCTGTTTGCCGGCGATGATGACCTGAACAGCGGCAACGTGGCCGACTACGGCGATTTCACGCGGGTGAAACCGGAGTCGGTGCGCGACGCCGAGTTGGGTATCACGTGGTCGCGGGCCACGATGGAGCTGTCGGCGAATCTGTACAGCATGGATTTCCGCAACGACATCGCGCGCATCGGCGCGCCCACGGCGTCGGGATCGATTCTGCGACGGAACGTGGGCAACAGTTATCGCCGTGGTATCGAAGTCGATGCGGCCTATCGCGGGATCTCGCGCGTGGTGCTGGCGGGCAACGCCACCTGGAGCCAGAACCGTATCGCGCAGTTCACCGATTCGTCGCGCGGCACGCCGGTGGTGCGACGTAACGTCGCGCCGATGCTCACGCCGGCGTTCATCTCGTCGCATCGTATTGAAGTGTCGCCCACGCAGCGCTTCATGGTGAGCGTGGAAGGGCGGTATCAGTCGGCGGCGTATCTCGATAACACCAGCAGTGCGGATCGCGTGCTACCCGACTACTACACACTCGATGCGTCGGCGCGGGCGACGCTGGGCCGCTATGCGCTCACGGTGCGTGGGGTGAATCTGGGGGACACGCAGAAGTTTGCCAGCGGTGCGGTGTCGGGGACGGTGCGCTACTTCGTGCTGCCGGCGCGGGCGGTGTTTGCGACGGTGAGCGCGGAGTTCTGAGACGGGGTGTGACTCCGGCGGGCTTCGCGTGAACCAAAGAGTTGTCGACCGTCAGCGCGGCCCCGGTCGCCACGCCCCTGTCGAAGCAGCCATCCTGCTCACAACTTCAGGAATGGCCTCTCTACATCGTACCCTCGTGGCGTCCATCGCCCTCGCCGCGCTCGCTGCCGCCCCGCTCGAAGCCCAGCAACTCCGTCCCGCCGTCGACGCGTGGCGGAAGGCCCACGAGCGCGAGATCCTCGACGAAGCGTTCGCGCTGATGGCCATTCCCAACGTGGCCTCGGACACCGCGAACATCCGGCGCAACGTGGAGTTTCTCACCGCGGCCTTCGCCAAACGTGGCGTGGCCATGCGGCCCCTGCGTGCGCCCACGGGCGGCAGTCCGGCGCTCTTCGGCGAGCTCAAGGCGCCCGGGGCCACGCGCACCATCGTGATGTATGCGCACTACGACGGACAGCCGGTGGCCGGGGGCGGATGGAACGGCGATCCCTTCACCCCCGAGCTGCGTCGCTACGAAAACAGTGTGGCCACCGACGCCGTGGCCATGCCGGCCAAGGGCGACACCATCGATCCCGCCGTGCGCATCCGCGCGCGCTCGGCCAGCGACGACAAGGGCCCGATCATCGCCATGCTGGCCGCCCTCGATGCGCTCAAGGCGGCCAAGAAGGCGCCCACGGTGAACGTGAAGTTCTTCCTGGAAGGCGAGGAAGAAGCGGGCTCGGCGCACCTGGGCGACCTGCTCAAGGCGCACAAAGCCGTACTGGCCGCCGACGCGTGGCTATTCTTTGACGGCCCTGCCCACGTGAGCGGCGCACCGCAGCTGGTGCTCGGCGTGCGCGGCGTGATGGGCGTGGACGTGACCTTCTACGGCCCCAACCGCGCGCTGCACAGCGGCCACTACGGCAACTGGGCGCCCAACCCCGGCGTGGCGGTGGCGCATTTCATCGCCAGCGTGCGCGACATGGACGGCCGCGTGAAGATCGCCGGCTTTTACGACGACGTGCCGGGTATTTCCGAGAACGACCGCGCGTTGGGGAAGGCGCTGTCGAATACCGACGACTCGCTGCGCACGTCACTGGGCCTCGCGCGCACCGAAGCGAACAACGCCGCCTTGGGCGAGCGCATCATGCTGCCGGCACTCAACATCCGCGGCATTCGCACCGGCGAAGTGGGTGGTGGGGCGGCCAACGCCGTGCCCACCAGTGCGAGTGTGTCCATCGACTTCCGCCTGGTGCCCGACCAGCAACCGGCGCGTATCTGCGAGCTGGTCACGCGACATCTCGTGTCGCTGGGTTACACCGTGGCCACAGACCCTAACGCGGCGGCGCGCAGCACCGATCGCGCGCATCTGGCGTACATGGGCTGCGGTGGTGGCTACACCAGCGTGCGCGTGGCATCCACGTTGCCCTCGGTACGCGCGGTGAAGACGCTGATGGCGCGCGCCTACGGCCGCGAGCCGTTCGTGATGCCGATGCTGGGTGGGTCGTTGCCGCTCTTTCACTTCGTGGAGCAGCTCGGGGCCACGGTGATTACGGTGCCCACGGTGAACGCCGACAACAGTCAGCACGCGCCCAACGAGAACCTGCGCATCGGCAATCTGTGGGACGGGATTGGCGTGATCGCGGAGCTGATGGCGGGATTGGGGCCGCTGTGGCCGGGCGGGGCGTCGCCGGTGATGAAGTAGGGGCGTTGCCCGATCGATCTGATCGATCTACCTTTTGTACAACGATATGTCGATCGATACGCAAACTGGGGGACGAATGGACGTGGTCACGATTTCGCCCAAGTATCAGGTGGTGATTCCGCGGAGCGTTCGCGAGCGGCTCCAGCTGGAACCTGGGCAGAAAGTTCAGGCCATCGTGTACGGCGATCGCGTCGAGCTGATCCCATTGCGGACCGCGCGGAGTCTGCGCGGATTCGTGCGCGGGATTGATAGCCGTGTCGACCGTGACGCTGATCGCGAGTAGGGTTGCGACTTGGTGACCCGTGCCACGTTGAATGTGGTCGACTCGTCGGCGTGGCTCGCCTATTTCGCCGACACGGCGAACGCCGCCGTGTTCGCCGCGGCCATCGAGGACGAGCGGCGGCTCGTGACGCCGGCGATCTGCCTGCTGGAAGTCTTCAAGGTGATCGCGCGCCAGCGCGGAGAGAGCGACGCACTGCAGGCGATCGCGGTGATGCAGCAGGGGCGTGTGGTCGATCTCGACGCGACGCTGGCGCTACGAGCGGCATCGCTGGGGCTCGAGCACAAGCTGCCGCTGGCCGACAGCATCGTGTACGCGACCGCGCGCGAACTTGGTGCGACGGTGTGGACGCAGGACGCCGACTTCGAGGGGCTTCGGGATGTCGAGTACGTCCCGGCGCCTCGCTAATGTCGCCAGCCGCCGTTCACCCCGCCCCCTTCCCCATTCGGCACTTGTCGCTGCAGTAGCGCACCTGTTCCCAGTCGCGCTCCCACTTCTTGCGCCAGCTGAACGGGCGGCCGCAGCGGGCGCACAGTTTGTCGGGGTGGCCGTTGACCCCCTGGCCGCGCACGCCGCCGTCGCGCGGGCGTTTGGATTCTCGTGAAGGCATCGCTCCCCAAGCGACCCGAAGCGGTGCAGAGTTCCCGGATGCAGAGTCCGCACAGTTCTCACGACCCGGCGCACTTCCCGGCGCACTTCCCGGCCAGCACGGAAGACCTCCTGTATTCCGACTACCGGAAAACGGAGGAGCTTGGCACGCTCCGCCAAGTGGCCCGCGCCCTCGCCGCCGAAACGAACTCCCAGAGCGTGCTGCAAACGCTTTGCGAGCTTTCCATGGTGCGGGGGCGAGCAAATGGCGCTTCAGTGGCCGAATTAAGTGGTGATAATGGCGTATATGTGGCCTGTGCCGGGCGCACCAACGATCTGCTGTCCATGTCCTTCCCGCTCGAAGGCACGGTTACCGGACGGGTGGCCAACGAGCTGCGCGCCATCACCATCCTGGCGCCACAGGCCAGCTCGCCGTTCTTCGCCGACCTGCTGCCGCGGCTGGGCATCGGCCCCATGCTGCTGCTGCCGCTGGTGGCCAATGGCCAGCTGTTCGGCATCCTCTCGATTACCCGCGACATCGGGCACCCGCAGTTCGACGAGGCCGACGAGGAGCGGCTGGGGGTCATGGCCGACCTGGCCGCCCTCGCGCTCTGGAAGGCCCGACTGCTGGAAGACGCCCGTTCCGCTGATGCCGCAAAAACCAGCCTTTTAGCGACACTATCGCACGAGCTTCGCACCCCTTTAACGGCACTGGAGGGGTATAGCGAGCTGTTGGAAGATCAAATCCTCGGGCCGCTGTCGCCCGAACAGCAGGATGTGGTCATGCGCCTGCGCACCGTGGGACGGCACTTGGGCTCGCTCATCGAGGACATTCTCACCTACGCCAGCCTTGAGGCCGACCGCCTCACGCCGCGCAACGCCACCGTCCGCGTGCCCGAACTGCTGGATTCCCTCCATCCGTTCATCGAGCCGCTGGCACGCGAAAAGGGGATCGAGTTCTCGATCGACCTCGAGCCGGGGCTCCCGCTGATGCACACCGACGAGGCCCGGGTACGGCAGATTCTGCTCAATCTCTGCCAGAATGCCGTGAAGTTCACGGAGGAGGGGGCCGTGGGGGTGCGGGTCACCCGCGGCTCGCCGCTGGCCGACGGCGCCGCCACCATCCGGTTTGCCGTGCGCGACTCGGGCATCGGCATCGAGCCCACCGACATGCAGCGGCTGTTTCGCCCGTTCTCCCAGATCGAGAACGTGCCGGCCGGTCGACACCGGGGCACCGGCTTGGGGCTCTATATCGCGCGCCGTCTCGCCACCATGCTGGGCGGGCGCATCGAGGTGGTGTCGCGCCCCGGCGACGGCTCGGTGTTCACCCTTGTCGTGCCCGTGACACACTGAGCACACGCGCCCGGCGATGGAGTGCACCGCTCACCTGTGTCTTCGAGAACCCGCCATTACATTCGAAGATTATGACCGCTGCCATCACGAGCGTTTTCAACGACGGCATTTTTGCCGAACAATTCGAGCGTTATCGTCACGACCCCGCCAGTGTGGACGAGACGTGGCGCCAGTATTTCCGCATCGCCGAGTCGCTGTTCGGACCGGGGGCGGCGACGCCATCGTCGGCCCCAGCGGGTGGCGCCACCTACGACGTCGCCTTCCTCCGGAAAGTGGCGGCGGCCGCCTCGCTGCAGCAGGCTATCCGCAGCTACGGGCACTACGCGGTGCAGCTCGATCCCCTCGGCACGCCGCCTCCCGGCGCTGAGGATCTGAGCCCGGCGTACTGGGGGCTCACCGAGGCCGATCTGCAGGCGATTCCCGGCGAGGCCCTTGGCGACGCGCGCTTTGCCACCGCCGCTGACGCCATCGCGCGCAAGCGGCAGGTGTATGCGGGGCGCATCGGCTGGGAGGTGTGGCATCTCGAAGTCGACGAAGAGCGCGACTGGTTTCAGCGCGCGTTCCGCGATGGTGTGCTCACGCGAGATCTCACCCCCGACGAAAAGAAGGACACGCTGCGTCGCCTCAATCAGGTGGACGGGCTTGAGCGCTTCATCGGTCGGGCGTATCAGGGGTATAAGCGCTTCTCGGTGGAAGGCACCGACACGCTGATTCCGATGCTCGACGAAGTGATTCGCGAGTCGGGACGCTCGGGTGCGCGCGAGATCGTGATCGGCATGGCGCATCGCGGTCGGCTGAACGTGCTCACGAACGTGATGGGCAAGCCATTCGAAAGTCTGTTCGCCGAGTTCGAAGGTCGTCACGATCACGTCGACGGCAACGCGACGGGCGACGTGAAGTACCACATGGGCTTCGTCGGCTCACGCGACGTCGACGGCAAGATGGTGACGCTGCGGCTGGCGCCCAACCCGTCGCATCTCGAAGTGGTGAACCCGGTCGTCGAAGGCATGGTACGCGCGTTGCAGCGCGTTCCGGGCCGGTTAGCCGAGCGCGATGAACTCGCGGTGGTGCCGGTGGCCATTCACGGCGACGCGGCGTTCCCGGGCGAGGGCATCGTGGCCGAAACGCTCAACATCTCGCACCTGAACGCGTATCGCACCGGCGGCACGATCCACATCATCGTGAACAATCAGGTCGGTTTCACCACCGACCCGACCGATGCCCGCTCCACCCACTACGCGTCGGATCTCGCGAAGGGCTTCGAGATGCCGGTGTTCCACGTGAACGCCGACGACGCGCAGGCCTGCCTCACGGCGGTGCGGGTGGCGTGCGCGTATCGCGCCACGTTCAAGAAGGACGTGTTGATCGACCTCGTGGGCTATCGTCGTCACGGGCACAACGAAGGTGATGAGCCGATGTACACGCAGCCCACGCGGTACGCGCAGATCCGCAAGCACCCCACGGTGCCGCAGGTGTGGGCCAGCCGCCTGGTGGCCGAGGGTGTCGTCACCGAGGCGGAAGCGGCCGAAGTCGAGCAGGCGGTCTCGCTGCATTATGCCGAGATTCATGCGCGCTTCAAGCAGTCATTGCTGAGCAGCGAGCAGCACGCGCCGTGGCCGGCCGTACCGGCGTCGGCGCAGACGGCCGTGGTCACCAGCGTGGCGGTCGAGCGGTTGCAGGAGGTGAACGAAGCGCTGCTCACCTGGCCGTCCGATCACAAGCCGAATCCGCGGTTGGCCAAGCAGCTCGAGCGTCGTCGCGAGACGATGGGTGAGCAGGGTGGTATCGAGTGGGGACACGCCGAAGCGTTGGCGTTCGGTACGCTGCTCCTCGACGGCATGTCGGTGCGCATCACGGGTCAGGACGCCGAGCGCGGCACCTTCTCGCATCGTCATGCGGTGCTCAGCGACAGCGAGAACGGCCGCAAGTACGCGCCGCTTGCCAACCTGCCCGGAGCCAAGGGCGTGTTCGAGATCTTCAACTCGGCGCTCTCCGAGACCGCCGTGCTGGCGTTCGAATACGGCTTCAGTACCGTTGCCACCGACGCGCTTACGGTGTGGGAAGCGCAGTTCGGTGACTTCGTGAACGTGGCGCAGCCGATCATCGACCAGTTCATCGTGGCCGACCGCGCCAAGTGGGGACAGGACAGCGGCGTGGTGATGCTGCTGCCGCACGGCTATGAGGGACAAGGCCCGGAGCATTCGAGCGCGCGTCTCGAGCGGTTCCTGCAGATGTGTGCCGAAGGCAACATGACCGTCGCCTACTGCAGTACGCCAGCACAGTACTTCCACCTGTTGCGTCGGCAGGCGCTGCGGACATCGCGTCGTCCGCTCATCTGCATGCAGCCGAAGTCGCTGCTGCGTTTGCCGCAGGCGGCGTCGAAGCTCGACGACTTGTCGCAGGGTGGATTTCAGTCGGTGATCGACGATCCCATCGCGTCGCAGCATCGTGACGATGTGCGTCGCATCGTGTTCTGCACGGGCAAGCTGTATTACGACATGTCGCTGGCGGCGACGCGCAATCCGCACGTGGCGCTGGTGCGCGTCGAACAGCTGTATCCGTGGCCGCACGAGGAAATCGTGCGCATCATGGACCTGTATCCCTCGATCGAACAGGTCGTATGGGCGCAGGAAGAGCCGAAGAATCAGGGTGCGTGGACCTACGTGCAGCCGCGCTTGCGGGCGTCGGCCGGCGCGTCGGTGGGTGTGCGCTACGTGGGCCGTCCGGAGCGCGCGAGTCCGGCGGAAGGGTACATGGATGCGCATCAGGCCGAGCAGGCCCGAATCATTGCGATGATCATGGATACCGGCGAAGTGGCCGTGGAGCGCGCCACGATGACGGTGGGGCAGTGAAGTCGCTAGGGCGCACCAGGGTCCACCAGATGCTGACAAGCGCTGCGGCTATTGCCGCGGCGCTTGTCGCTGGTGGGCGGGCCATGTCGGCGCAGACCGTGACACTCGACCGCGGCGCCGCCGCCTTGGGCTCCACGCTGGCCGGCGTGGGCACCACGGGTCGCGTGCTCACGGTGGCCGCGCACCCCGACGACGAGGATACGCCGATCATTGCGTGGCTGGCCAAGGGCCGCCATGTGGAAACGGCATATCTGTCGCTCACGCGTGGCGATGGCGGGCAGAACTTGCTCGGTAACGAACTGGGCGAAGCGCTCGGCGCGATCCGCACCCAGGAGCTGTTGTCGGCGCGTCGCATTGATGGTGGCAAGCAGTACTTCACGCGCGCGTATGACTTCGGCTTCAGCAAGAACGCCGAAGAGACGTATATGCACTGGCCCAAGGACTCCATTCTCGGCGACGTGGTACGTGTGGTACGCGCGTTCCGTCCGCATGTGATGGTGGCCTTCTTCAGCGGCACGCCGCGCGACGGGCATGGGCATCATCAGGTGTCGGGGTTGCTGGCGCGCGAAGCGTACGATCTGGCGGCCGACACGGTGCGCTTTCCGGTGAAAGGCTTTGGGTTGCCGTGGACGCCGCAGAAGTTCTATCGCAGCGCGCGACAGGCCCCTGACTCGGCCACGTTGCGCGTGAATGTGGGCGAGTACGATGCGCTGTTGGGACGGAGCTACTACGAGATCGCGGCCGAGAGCCGCTCACAGCACAAGAGCCAAGGGTTTGGCGTGTTGCAGAAGAAGGGCGCTATTCCGGGATATCTCTCGCGTGAAGCCTCGCGCGTGGGGCCGGAGAATGCGCGTAGCGAGCAGTCGTTGTTCGATGGCATCGACACCACGTGGACGGCGTTGCGCGGCGCGCTTCCGGTTGCGGCGCAACCCGTGCTCGACTCGGCGTTGCGTACCATCACGGCGGTGCGCGTGGCGTATCGCGCGGATGATCCGTCGCCGATTGTCGCGCCGCTGGCCCAAGCGCTGCGGCAGCTACGCGACGTGCGTGGTGCGAGTGGCAGTGGCCCCGGCATTCTGATTGCCGGTCGTCCGGGTGCGTCGTCCAGCTTGTCGCGCCGCGCCCCCGACGAAGCGCCGCCGGCGCTATGGGATGCGCTGGTCACGACGATCGATCGCGCTGAGCATGCGTTGGTGCTGGCGGCGGGTGTGGCCGTGGAAGCCACGGCCCCGCGTGCCACGTTCCCGGTGCGTGAGGCGGTGAAGATTGCGGTGAACGATTCGCTGCCGGTCACCATTACCGTGTTCAATCGCGGCCGCGCTGCGGTGCAGTTGCTGAATGCGTCGGTGGCGGGATTGGGATTGCGTCCGGGTGAAGTGGGCGACGTGGCGATCAGCCCCGACAGCGCCGCGGTACTCAACCGCTGGGCGGTGGCATTTCAGGCGAATTCCCCGTGGTGGCGTGCCTTCGGTCGCAAACAGCAGGATTGGTTTCAGGCACCGATCGACGCGCGCACCGAAGCGCAGCAGCAGGAGCAGCGTGCCACGATGGTGCAGGCGCGACTCATGATCGCCGGGGAAAGCGTGACGGTGAATGAGCCGGTGGTGTATCGCTTTGCCGATCCGATCAAGGGCGATCAGCAGGTGCCGGTGTCGGCGGTGCCCGGCATCACGGTGAATCTCGGCAGCACGATGGAGTACATCCGCGCTGGCGTGCCGGTCGAACGGTTCGTGCCGGTTCGGATTCAGTCGTCGTATCCGCACGACGCGGAGGTCACGGTGAAGCTCGAGCTCCCCGAGGGGCTCAAGGCCGACTCGGTGGAACGCGAACGCGTGTTGGGCCCCGATGGCGCCACGATTCTCACCTTCCGTGTGCGTGGTATGGTGAAGGAAGGGCGTCTCGAACTCGTCGCCCTCGCGCTGCACGAGGGTGCGCTGAGCACGAGCAGCGTGTTCACGATCCAGTACGATCACATCACGCCGATGCGCCTGTACGGCGCGAGCGGCATGTATCTGTCGTCCGTCAACGTGAAGCTCCCACCGCGCGCCCGGGTGGGCTACGTGAAAGGCGTTGGTGACACCGGCCTCGAGGCGCTCGAGCAGCTCGACATCGCGGTGGAGAAGATCGAACCGTCGATGCTGACCAGCACGGACTTGTCGCGTTTCACGAGTATCGTGGTCGGGCCGCGCGCGTATGAAGCGAGCGACGTGCTGGTGCGCAACAACGCGCGGTTGCTCGACTACGCGACCAAGGGTGGCACACTGGTCGTGCAGTACGGCGCGCAGGACATGAATCGATTCCCGGGTGTCGTGCCGTATCCGATGCAGTGGACCCGCCCGGCCGCACGTGTCACGATGGAGCAGGCGCCGGTGACCGTGTTGCAGCCCATGCATCCGCTGCTGGTGGGGCTCAACCGCATCGGCGCAGCGGATTGGGCCGACTGGGCGCAGGAACGCGCCACGTACATGCCGAGCACGTTCGACACGCGTTATACGCCGCTGTTGGCGATGAACGATCCGAATGAACCGGTGCAACAGGGGGGCTTGCTCGTGGCCCCACTGGGCAAGGGGCGCTACGTGTACGTCACGCTCGCGCTGTTCCGGCAGTTGCCGAACGGGGTGCCGGGCGCGGCGCGGATTCTGGCGAATTTGATCAACGCAGCGCCGGTGGTCAGTGCACCTTCACGGGGGCAGGGTCGTTGAAGACCCCTTGAACGCCATCCGCGTCGTCTGGTGCGAGGAGCGAAAGCCAGTCGAGGTGCAGATCCCCGATCGCGACAAAGTGCGCATTGAGTCGGCGGGGGGAGTGATAGCGCAAGGGCGCGCCCGCCGTGTCAAAGACCTCCCCACCGGCGGCGGCGAGCACCGCGTGTGCCGCCGCCGTATCCCATGGCATCGTCGGCCCGTCGCGATAGTACAGATCGGCACGCCCCTCCGCGATGAGGCAGAACTTCAACGAGCTGCCCATGCTCAGCGTGCTGGCGTCGGGCAGGCGTTCCAGCAGCGCGCGGACCTGTGGACCGGCATGATCCCGACTGGCGACGAGGCGCAGCGGCACTGCGGGTGCGCCTCGTGTCACGTGGATACGCCGGCGCTCGTCGCCGTGCCAACGCTCAGCCCCACCGTCGGTGGTTACCCAGGTGGTTCCGAGCACGGGGGCATACACCACACCGCGTATCGGACGCCCGTCTCGGACGAGCGCGATGTTGACCGTGAACTCACCGGTCCGCTTGATGAACTCCTTGGTCCCGTCGAGCGGATCAATGAGCCAATAGTCTCCGCGCTGCGGTGCCACCGTGTCCTCCGCGCCCGCATCTTCCTCGGAGACAATCGCGATGGTCGGCGAGAGGGCGGCAAGGGCGTCAACGATGACCTGATGGCTGCGCCGATCCGCTTCCGTCAGCGGCGAGGCGTCCGACTTCTGTTCCACGGCCATCGGCGTGTCCGCGTGATAGACCGCGAGAATTGCCGCACCGGCATCGTGCGCGACCTGTACCAGCTGTTCCGTCGAGATCACCACATCCCCCAGCGAAGCGCTACAAGAAAGACGGTCGAGAAACACGCTCCCGCACAACGTCAGCAACATGAGCGGCGTACCGAGCCGGGAATGATCTGTTCGTGCCCACCGGCAGCGCCGCATCCAGCGGTCAGACGAGCAGAAGCTCTCGCCGGTCACGCCTGCGCGCGGCAAAGCCCCGATCGAGCACCTTCCCCGAAGTGGCTCGGCTGAGCGATCATCACGACCACCACCACGATGATGAAAACACAACCCACCAGCCTGACACAGTTTTTCCTCCGCATCGGCGACGAGGCGCTCACGCGTTGTCGCATGGTCTTCAGCCGCGAGCCTCGGGCGATCCACGACTGGAAGCGGCGGGGAAGTCCCCTGCCACCGCCACCCGTCGTCAAGCAGCAGATGCTCCTCGGCCTCGCGAGACGGTACTCGCTGCGGCTTTTCGTCGAGACGGGCACGAGCTTCGGCGACATGGTGCGGGCGATGATTCCCCACTTCGATCGAATCTGGACGATCGAACTTGGCGATCAGCTCTATGCCGAGGCTCAGGAGAAGTTCCGTGATGAACGAAAGGTCCAACTGATTCACGGCGACAGCGGTCGGGAGTTGGGCCGTCTGCTCCCCACACTCGATGCCCCGGCCCTCTTCTGGCTCGATGCCCATTATTCCGGCGGGCAGCTGCGCGGGGCCACGTCGGCTCGTGGTGAGAAGGACACTCCCATTCTCGAGGAACTCGCCCACATCCTCGGAGCGGCCGACATACGCCACGTCGTCGTGATTGATGATGCGAGACTGTTTGGAACCGATCCCGCGTATCCCACCCTCGACACCGTCGCGGCGTTCGTGACATCACGAAGCCCGCAGCGTCGCATGATCATCGATTGCGACGGCATCCAGATCCTGCCAGGTTGACCGGACGGCAGTGAGCGTCCATTGTAGCTGGCAGACGGTCGAGCATTGCGATTTCGCGTTGCCTCTTGCACACCCGTCCCAAAGAGGATGATCTCGCGATGAGATGGACGATCGAACCGCCGCCGGCCTATTTCGTGCACGTACCGAAGACCGGAGGGATTACGCTGGGCCGGTTTTTGGAGGATGCGTACCTACCACACGACCGCGTGCGGCTCAATCCTCCCGTCATGCGAAGGGTCTCGCTGGAGCAATTGCGCCGGTTTCGCTTCTACCACTCGTTTCATCAGGGCCGACGGCTGCTCGAAATGACCGGTCGGCCCGATCTGCTCACGATCACGATGGTGCGTGATCCGGTGGAGCGGTCGGTGTCGCAGATGCTCCATCTGCAACGGGTCGTCCGCGACATTCCTCACACGTTCACGCCCGAGTATCTCGCTTCGGTGGCACCAATCGTGAACGCCTCGTTGGAAGATTGCGTGGAACACGAGGCGTTCGCAAAAGCCTGCGACAGTCAGATCCGCACGCTCGGCGTGATGGAAGACTATACGCCGCTTTTCCAGGGTAGCCCGGATGCGACGAGCGGCCGTAGCGTCATCCGTCCTTTTCCGCTGCCGCCGCTCATGGACGTCGACGACGCGTCGCAACTCTTGGCCAATGCCAAGCGCTGGCTCTCCGAGATCGATGTCGTCGGCACGACTGAACACTACCACGAGTCGGTGCTCATCGCGTGCGACATGCTGGGGATTCCCGCGCCGCCGAAGTTGCAAATGCTCAACGCCAACCCAGAGCGCCACAACACAAGATCGCAATACCGCGAACGGCTGCCGCCGAAGCTCGTATCGCAACTGGAGGAACTGACCGCGGACGACCGGGAACTCTACGGGATCGCGGCGGAGCGGTTCCACGAGCAGTGGAGCCGGTATCAGGCGAGGCCTCGGCGGGCCTACAGCATCGGGGCCCACGTGCGACACGCGACGATACGGCCATTACGGGCTGCCGTGCAGCCCCTGCGGCGCATCGCGAAGCGGATCCTTCGAAAGTGAGCCGATGAAGATCGGAATTTGTGTCCGTGCTATCCAGACAGACGGCAACAGCAGCACGGCGTTCGTGCTGGCGGACACACTGTTGGACGCGGGCCACGAGGTGACCCTGCTGTCGCCGGTGCCGGGGCAGGCGGCCGCCGAAGCCCCTGGTCGCCGATGGGCCTTCCTCTCCCTCCGCCAGCAGCGGTGGGAGAGCGATGCGGCGCTCATCCAGCGTCTGGGCAGGACGTTCGCCGAACAGCAGTTCGACGTGCTGGTGGTCTTGACCGGACTGCCGATTCCCCGGATCGAGGAGGCCTACCGACTGCTGCCAGCGTCGACCGCGCTCGTGCCGGTCGTCCTCGGCGATCGCGAGCATGTGTATGAGCCGGCGGTGCGAAGCTCGCGGCTCTGGAACGTGTTGGTGACGATCAGCCCGGGACTCAACCGGGAGGTGGAGCGACGGGTGTCGGGCCGGCCGGTGCGCCTGCTCACGCACGCGATCGACCTTCCCGATCCGGCGCTGGTTGCGAACCGGGCCCATCTTGGCTCGCCGCTGCGACTGATCTCGGTGGGCCGGCTATTCGGCCGGAAGAACGTGCTGGATATGCCGCCGATTCTCGCGGAGTGCGGCCGGCGGGGCGTGGATGTGACGCTCACGATCGTCGGCGAAGGCCCCGACCGTGGGCCGCTCGAAGCCGCCGCGCAGGAATTGGGCGTGAGGGACCGCATCACGTTCCGATCGATCCCGACGCAGGCGGAACTCTACGAGGCCCTGCGGGAGCACCACGGCCTGCTCTGGACGGCTGGTCAGGGGGAGGGCTTGGGACTCGTGCTGTTGGAGGCGCAGGCGAACGGCTGCGTTCCGGTGGCCACGAAGCTGCCGGGGATTTCGGACTATGCGGTCGAAGAAGGCGTGACGGGGCTGCTCGCGCCGGAGGGAAATGCGGCAGTCTTTGCCGAGCAGCTGGTGGCCTTGGCCGATCCCGGCCGCTGGACGTCGCTGAGTGCCGCCGGTATCGAGCGGACACGGTGGCTCTTCTCGCGGGAGGTGATGGCGGGGGAGTTGGCCACGTTGCTCGAGCAGGTCCATGCGGGTCAATTTCCCCTGCCGGCAGCCCGGAGCACGACACGGCGCCCCTGGCTGGGCTGGCGGGCCTACGTGCCGCCAGCACTGCGCCGCTACGTCAAGCGACTGCCGTTTTAACGTCGGGATCACGCGGACGTCGCTGCGTTGCCTCGAGGATTCTCTCCGCATCATGGGGGGTCCAGATCCGGTGGAACGGCAGGCTGCCAACTGGGCAAGAGACGGGCATACCGTTCCAAAATCGGCGGCGGCAAATAGGCCGTCCACGGGAGTCGAGGCGGTGCCAGCGTCGACCGCGGCCTCGGCAGGGCATAGACGCCGCGCTCGAGATCAGCCAACAACGCGAGATAGTCTCGCGCCATCGTTCCATAGGTGAACAGGTCGCGGGTCCTGGAGACTCCAGCGCGGCTCAATTGCCGCCACCGATCCGGTGCGGTCAGCGTGGCGATCTGGTCGGCGAAGTGTTCGGCGTTCTTGATCTCCGCCAACAAACCCGTCACCCCGTCTTCGATCGCGAAGTCGAAGACTCCCTGGAGGCGTGAGGCGACCGGCACGCAGCCGTTGGCCTGCGCCTCGAGCAACACGAGCCCAAGCCCCTCGCCGTAGCTCGACGTCAGCAGGAGCACATGGTGCTGCCGGTACGTTTCATAGAGTCCCGCCTGATCGGGCACATCAGGAAACTCGACCAGCTGTGACACGCCCGCGGAGCGGCACGCTTCCACCAATGCCTCGTGATCGGGGCCATGGCCGCATACCGTGAGCGTGACATCGACGCCGCGGCGGAGACACGCCGCCAGAATCGCCGGCAGCATGAGAACATTCTTGCGACCGGCCTGACGGCCCACGAAGAGCAACCGCAGCGGCGTGCCATGGGCGGCCCGGGTCGCCAGTTCGGCGTCCGTCGGATGCGGTACGCCGGTCATCAACAGTCGTACGGGTTTGCCGGGCACGCGATGGTGGACTTCGTTCAACAGACGCGGACAGATGGCGGCCGCGACGTTCCACGCTGCCGCACTCCGCGCCAATGGCTCGTAGACGATAAGCCGGTCGGTCACGACAATCGGCACGATCGCGGTCGAGTCCGGCAATCGATGAAGGAAATGCGCCAGATGACGTGGCGGCACGCCCAGGCAGACGAAGGCCACGTCAAACCGGGCCCGCTGAAACAATCCGCCGATGTTGGAAAGGTCTCGGGCCATGCTGTCCCAGCGTCCGGGACGCGTGTGCAGGTAGGCCATCCCCGTGGGGAGGTGGGCCAGTTCGTGGGGCTGCGACCGCATGCCCGCCACCAGCGTGACCCCATGCCCAGCCGCCATCAGCATCTCGCCGAGTTGGGTCGCGAAGTGGCTCGTGCCGTCGCGGGGCTGAACCTTGTTGAGACAGATCGCGATGTTCATTCGGTGATGCTCGCCAACACCGTGGCGGCCCGACTCTCCTCGTGTGGCCCCGAGCGGTCATTCGTGAGCCAGTGCGAGAGGTCACGGCCGATCAGCATCTGCAGCTTGAGAATATCCTCGCGATAGCCTTCGGTCAGTTCATGCCAGAGGTCGGGGGGCATCGGCGGCGGCTGCATCTGATTCCAGCGATCCAGCTGCGAACGGAAGCCGGCCGGCAGGAGGCGGCGCAGCCGTTTGCCGAATCGCCTTGGGCGGGCAAGAAAGCGGTGCAGCCGCTGGCTCCGATACTGGTGGGTCACATTCCGTCGTTCGACACTGACCGGCGCGTTTTCGTCGACGTCCAGAAAGCGGAAAATGCTTCGCAGGGTACCGGCGGGATCGGCGTTCCATTCCTCGAACAGATAGACCCGGATCTGCTCGCGGGGAAAGAGGTCGTAATACGGCTTCAGGTTGGCATAGTAGAACCCGTTCATCCGATACCGGAAATCGGGCGTATCGTTGGCCTGGATCCGTGCCGGCTCGGCGGCGAGCGCTTCCGCAAAGCTCGCCAGTGGCTCGAAGTCGCGGGCACGGTAGAAGTTGTAGGCGGAGTAGGCCCGCTCCGCCGGCTGGCGCACCAGCGCGATGAGCTTGGCCTCCGGAATACGGTCGCGGATGCGTGCCGCGGTCTTCTCCGGAACATAACTGCTCAGATAGATCGCCGAGGCTTCACCGATCGCCCGCTTGCCGTCGGCATCGGCAAAGAGCTGCAGGTAGGCATTCCAGTCGTAGACCAGCCGATTGACATATCGAGGGCCGGGCAATCGGTAATCGGGCAGCCTGCCGTCCATGAGAAAAAAGAACGGCTCCTTGTTCGCACTCATGGCAATATCCGGATGCTGCTGCAGCGCGTGATAGAGCGCGTCGGTGCCGCACTTCTGTGCGCCGATGATCAGGAAATTGGGCGTGGGCATGAGGCCTGCGTTGGCAAAGGAAGTGTTCAGCCGTCAGCCCGGACTCGGCCGCTTGCGGTCGAACAGTTTCATCCGGCGGATGGCACGAATCGCCTTGTTCTTGCGTCGGCGAATTTCGCGGACGGTCTTGATCGGCAAACATCGCAAGACCACCCGTGGCAGATGGTCCTGCCACGTGAACGGCACGTCGGAGAGCGACTTCGAACGATGGTAGGGGCGGGAGATCGGATGCGCACCCCGGGCCAGCGCCGCCACGAGCGTCTCATATTGTTCGCCCATCGCCGCAAGCGAGAAGAGCCGCTCCGCGCGGGCCACGGCCGCGTCGCTATGCCGCTGCCAAGCGCCGCGATCGAGCATGTCCGCGATGTGATCGACACACGCCTCGATGTCGCCCAGCGCCATCAGCCGCCCCGTCACCCCATCCTCGATGGCGACATCGGTAATGCCTGGCAGCAGCGTGGACACCGGCACACAGCCATTGGCCTGGGCCTCCAGAACCACCAGCGGCATGCCTTCGGTGTTGGTGGGAAAGACGAACACATGATGATCGCGCATGGCCGCGGCGATGGCCGACGGCGGCTGCATACCCATCATCGTCACCAGATCGCTCACCCCCGCTTTGGCGAACAGCCGCGCCAGTCGCCGCCGGTCCGGGCCATCCCCGATCAACGACAGCGTGACCGGCAGACCGCGGGCTCGACAGGCTGCGAGGATCGCGGGGAGTCGGAAAACGCCCTTGTGCGAGTCGATGAGCCGGCCGACGAAGAGTAGTCGCAACGGCAGTTTCCATTCGCGACGGGCGTGCCGCTCCGCCTCCGTGGGTAGTTCGATGCCGTTGTCGATGCCGATCACGGGTTTGGCTGGGAAGCGGGCGGCGGCGCCTTCGCGAACCGCGGGACTGACGCCCACCGCGCAGTTCCAGGCCCGCACGTCGGTCTCCGCCAGGTCGTAGAGATCCCGCCAATCACCATGGAGCAGGTACACGACCGCGATGTCGTCGCTCAACAAATGGCATGTACAGTGCGCGAGCCGATTGAAGCCGCTGACGTTGACGAACACCACATCAAACTGTTGGCTGTTCCAGGCGGCGGCCAACTGCCCGGCCCGATGCGCGAGGCTATCGTTGGGGTTGAGGGGCGGGCCGTCGGTGGCGACGCCCAGGCCGGCCAATTCGGGCCACCATTTCCCCTGCCGTTCGGCCCACACGGTGACGTCATGACCGGCCGCAACCAAATGACGACCGAGGTTCATCATGAACTTCGGCCCACCGCCTGGCGACATCTCATCGAGCGCGAGTAGTAGTTTCATGAAAAATGCGGCATGCATGGAACGAACGACGACAGCGTATGGATAACGAGCAGCTTCAGCGACTCAGATTCGATTTTCTCCATGGACTCCGCGGCGTGCTATCGCTGACGGTGGTTCTCTATCATCTGGTGGCAGGGCTGGGGATCGACCGTTCGCGGCCAGCGGTTGCCCTGCTCCTGACTCCGATCATGCACGGCCACCTGGCAGTGCCGGCGTTTCTGGTGCTCTCCGGTTTTCTCTTGGCGATGCCGGTGGTGCTTCGTGGCGGCCAGCTACCGGGAGGGCGATTCGATTTCCTTCGCCGCCGCGCGATTCGCATTCTGCCGCCGTACTTCGCGGCCTACTTCCTGTCGATGGTCTTCTTTCTGGCGCTCGAGTGGGGGCTTGATCTCTATGGGATCGATCCGTGGCGCAAGCTAACACGCATGATCGCCCGGGACTGGACAATTCCCAGTGTTGTCTCCCACCTGTTGCTTGTCCACAACCTCGACGCCAAGTGGGCGGCGGGTATGACCGGTGTGTTCTGGACGATCGCGTGCGAGTGGCAGATCTATCTCCTCTTTGCGCTGGTGCTCACGCCCCTGTGGCGTCGCTATGGCTTATGGGCGGCCGTGGCCCTCTGCGTGACACTCGCGGCCGCGCTCACGGAACTCGGTGCCCGCGACCTCATATTTTACCAGTTCCCCTGGCTCATCCCAGTGTTCGCCGCGGGCATGGTGGCTGCCGTCGTGGTGTTCGGTTCAGCGCCGCTGTGCCGGTCGCTGCGTACGGCCAATTGGGGGGCCATCACGCTCGGGCTGGTCGTGATCCTGTGCATCGTTGTCTGGCGTCTCGAGGAGACCGTCTTGGCCAGAGAAGGGATGCGGTGGGTGGCGGTGCCCTACAATTATCTTCCGCTCCGCACCCGGTGGATCCCGGACGTTTTGGCCGGCATCTGCGTCGCCTCAGGCATCGTCTGGCTGGCGGTCGGACACCCGAGCATCGCCGCCGCATCGTCGCGAAGTGGTGCCGTTGCGAGCGGCCTGTGCGGCATACTTGAGTCACGCGGGTTCTTGTCGCTGGGACTGTGCGGCTACAGCCTCTACCTCACCCATCTGCAGTGGGTCGTGCTGCTGAAGTGGGCCACGGAGGCACTCGCCCTGCCGCCGGGCCCGCGACTTGTCACGTTGCTGGCTCTGGGCATCCCGGGGAGCTTGGCAATTGCCTGGGTATTCCATCACTGGTTTGAACGCCCCTTCATGACACGCTCCACGCGAGAGATGTTTCGCCCCGGACGGGAACGGCACTGAAGAATGTCCACCACCAGCCCCGTCTTCATCGTCGGCGTTCCACGGAGCGGCACCAGCCGGCTCTACCTTGCGCTCCAGGCTCACCCGCGCTTCACGCCGACCCACAGCCCCGGCGGCTTCGACCTCACCGAGTCGCGGGTGTTCCTCAATCCGGCGAGCATCCGCGAGCGGCAGGGCAAAGCCTGGGATTACCTGCTGCACGATGCGGCAGCACAGGAATCACTCGTCCGCTCGCTGCCGCCGGCCTCGGGACGGCGTCCAATCGCGCATGCCCTGCTTCGCTTCGTGACCGACCGTAGCCGGTGGGCGCGGGCGCTGGCATGGCGGCTTGGCCGGAACGACGCCGCCATGCGAGCCTATTTTGCACATGCGGCTTGCGCCCGCGGTGTGCAGCGGATCGTCGAGAAGACGCCTGATCACATCCATCGGCTCCCGCACATCCTTTCGGCGTTTCCCGACGCGCGGATCCTCTGCATGATCCGTCATCCGCTCGACGTATACAGCTCCTACCGCCGTCGGCTTGGCGTCGCGCTGCAGACGGAGCCCGCTGATTCGCCGAGCGTCCGCTGGCTGCAAAGCACGCTGCCGCCCACGTTCTGCCGGGCATACCGGGCGACGATTTCGGAAGCCGAGCGACTGGCCTCCCGGCTGTTGCTCATTCGCTACGAGGATTTTACCGGCACGCCACAGGACACGTTCGCACGGATCTGCTCGTTCATCGCCGAACCGTTCGACGCGGGCTGCGTGGCGCAGCGCACGCCCGGCCTCGACGCCTGGCAACAGGATCCACTGCTGTCGGGACCGATTAAGCAGAACGACAAGCGCTGGTCGGACTACATTGACCACTCCGTGGGCCGCGGCATCGAAGACCGGTTGGCCGACACGATGCGGCACCTCAACTACGCCCGCTACACGTGACACTCCTGCTTGGCGTTCCCGTCTATCGCAAGTACAACCTGTTGGCGAAGCTGATCGAGTCGGCGCTGGGCGGCAGCATGGTGCCGGATCGTATCGTGGTGGTCGACAACGGCTGCCGCTTCGATGCCGAGTACCACGGCCCGATGGAACGCGTCGAGGTCATTCGGCCAGGCACCAACGAGGGGTGCGCGGCGGGGTGGAACCGCATCTTCAGCGCCGCGTCGGCCGCGCACGACGAGATCATTCTGGCCAACGACGACATCGTGATCCGGCCCGACGGCATCGAGATCATGATTCGGCAACTGCGGGCCGACAACGGCGCGTCGGTCGTCCGCGGCCATGGGTTTTCGCTGTTCGGCCTTTCACAGGAGACGTGGCGGCGGGTCGGCATGTTCGACGAACGATTCTGGCCGGCCTACTTCGAAGACAATGACTACCAGCATCGCCTTTCACTGGCGTCGGTGCCCATGCCGCCGAAGGTGGCTGCCGCCGCGTGGCATGCGTCGAGCGCGACGATCAAAACGTACACCTGGCTCGAACGGCTTCAGTTCCGCGTTCGCTATCTTCTCAACCGACTCTATTACGTGTCGAAGTGGGGCGGTGGCCCCGGCCGGGAACGTCGTCGCAGCCCGTTCGTCGCGTTCAAGAAGCGACGCGACCTGAATCTGGAGGAGCGCTACACGCTCGCCACGCAGACTGTTACCGACATCCATGAGCACGTCCCTGTGCTGCGTGCACTGGCGTCGCAGGTAGAGCATGTGACCGAGTTCGGTGTTCGTCACGGCGTTTCCACCACCGCACTGCTCGCGGCCCAGCCCGCGGTGCTGCGCAGCTACGATATCGAGGATCGCGCCGTTGCCGCCAGCCTGGCGCCGCTGGCCGGTCGCACCGACTTCCGTTTTGCGGTCGGCGACACGAAGGCCATCGACATCGAGGAGACCGATCTCCTCTTCATCGATACGCTCCACACCTACGACCAGCTCAAAGCGGAGTTGGCCCGTCATGAGGCAAAGGCGCGCCGCTGGATCGTACTGCACGACACGACCACGTTCGCCACCACGGGAGAGGACTCCGACACGCGGGGGCTATGGCCGGCGGTGGAGGAGTTTCTCGCTGCCGGCACGTTCGCGATCAAGGAACGTCGCACGAATAACAACGGGCTCACCATCCTGGAGCGAGCGTGACCGCCCCCAGCCGCTCGGCTCCTTCTCTGTGAACACCCACGTCACCGTCATCATTCTCAACTGGAATGGCAAGGCCGACACGCTCTCCTGCCTGTCGAGCCTGAAGACACAGACGGTCCCGATCGATCTCGTCGTCGTCGACAACGGCTCGGAGGATGGTTCCGAGGCCGCGATTCGCCAGGCCCATCCCGACATCACCGTGCTGCAGACAGGCCGGAACCTCGGCTACACCGGTGGCAACAACGTCGGCATTCGTCATGCCTTGGCGACCGGAGCCACCCACATCTTCGTGGTCAACAACGACGTCGTGTTCGACCCCCAGTGTGTCGCCGAACTGTTGGCGGACTGCATGGCCCATCCCAACACCGCCGCCGCCGCGCCGAAGTGTCTCTTTGCGTCAGAGCCCGACACGATCTATTTCGCCGGGGGCCGAATCTTGAGAAGGGGACCCGCTGTGCATGTGGGCCTCGGCCAGCCTGACGGCCCGGAGTTTGACCAACCCGGGAACACCGACTGGATCACCGGCTGCGCACTGTTTGTCACCCGACAGGCGTTCGAACGCATCGGCCCGTTCGACGACCGGTTTTTTCTGCTGTTCGAGGATGTCGACTGGAGTCTGCGGGCGCACGAGGCGGGCATGTCGCTGCGATACGTCCCCGCAGCACGGCTCTGGCACGGCGGATCGAAGACGTTCGGCGGCAAGCGTGGCACCGTCTACCAGTATTACTTCACCCGTAACGGCCTGCTGCGGCTGGAACGGCACTCCTCCCTCCTGCTGCTCGTGCCCCGCATGCTGTTGTTCCTGCGGGAGGCGCGGGCGAGGGTGTACAGATTGGGGTACACCCCAGCGGAGCGAACGGCGCTCGCTCGGGCGACCACGCTTGGTATCAAGGACTACGTGCTCAGACGTTTTGGCAAAGGGACCATGATTCCCGCGGTTCCGTCAGGAGTCGCGGCGTGACCACGACGCCAATCCGCTATGCCTACTTCGGCCACCACAAGTGCGCCACACAGTGGATCACAGCGATCCTGGCCGACATCTGCGCGACCACGCACCTGCGGATGTTCGAGGTCTCGAGAATCGAAGACTGGGACTTTGCCGATTTGCGTGCTCTCGTGGGGTGTTATCGGCCCGATATCCTGGTCTACTCGAATGCCGAGATCGATCAGGTCAAACTGCTGCCGCCGCTGCGTGGATTTCACGTGATCCGGGATCCCAGAGACCTGATTGTGTCGGCGTATTTTTCGCACCTTCACTCCCACAACCTCGGAACATGGCCGAGACTGGCCGAGCATCGCCGCCAACTGCAGGCCGCCGACAAGTCGGCCGGGCTGTTGCTGGAAATGGAGTTCAGCCGCGGCGTACTCGCCGACATAGCAAGCTGGGATTACGATCAACCCGGAGTGCTTGAACTTCGCATGGAGGACCTGATTGCGTCGCCCGTCGAGCACGTGGTCCGGATCGTGGAGCATTTGGGGCTCACGCACCTGCCGCGGAGCAGGTATCGGGAACGGCTTGCGGGCCTGATCGGCATTCTGGTCGGCCGTGCGCAACGGTTGGCACGGCGTCGACTTCGGCAATGGATGCGCTCACCGACGCCTGAAGGAGAATCGTCGGCCACAGCGCGGGTGCACGGGCTCGACCCCTATCGCCATTACCCGCTGGACGCGGCCTGGAAACACGGCCTCCGGTATCGAAGCCTGGCCATCGCGGATGTGGCCGGCATCGTGGACCGACACAGCTTTTCACAGAAAGCGGGCGGTCGTGAACGGGGCGTCGAAGATGCGCGCAATCACTATCGGAAGGGAGTCGCGGGGGACTGGCGACACCATTTCGAGCCGGTGCACATCGAGTATTTCAAGCGCAATTATAATGATCTTCTCCTCACGCTGGGCTACGAGACGGATGCGCACTGGGTGTGATGTGGCCACGGGCCTGGGGCGTGCGGCGTGCGTTGCGATCCAGACACTGAGAACTTCCCCCGCGTGACCCCCTCTATGCCGTCCGTTGTCTTCGTGGCTCGCCCCCTCCCCTCCGATATCGGCCCCGGCGGCAAGCATCGAACCTACCAACTCGAGCACGACCTCAAGGCGGGTTTCGGCGAGGACCGGGTGCATACACTGAGTTTGATGGACTGGCGGGCCAGGCATGCGGGCGGGCAGGCTGCCCCCACGGCGTCTCCGCCGCTCACCCAAAGGATCGTGCGGCGGATGGGCGAGTGTCTGGATAATCCCTTCGGCGTTTTGCACGGCACCGGATATTCTTCCCGCACGTTCGCGCCGCGGGGCTTTGTAAGAGAATACCGGGCACTGCTCGAACGCCTGCCCCGGCCGATCGTCACGGTGATCGACGACGCCCGCTTCACCGGCATTGTGGACGTCGCACGGGAGTTCGACGTGCCGGTCGTCGCGATAACGCACAATCTCGAATCGCTCGACCTCGCCGCGGCCGACCCCCACGGGTCGTGGGGCCTGCGCACCCATCTGGTCGACTTTGCCAACGAACTCGGGCACCTGCAGCGATGCGCAGGGCGGATGTTCATTTCGAAAGTCGAGACAGGTCTTGTGGGCGGCTTCGGTATGGAGGCCGAGCACTATCCCTATCGACCCGTGGGCGCGATCCGCGAGCGGCTGGAGGCGATTCGCCAGGCGCGACGTCAGGCGGAGCAGGAGCCGGGGCTGTTTCTCCTGCTCGGCAGCGCCATGCATGGCACTACGCACCGCGCGTTTGAGTGGTTCCTGGCGCAGGCACGCCAGCACGGATTGCCGCCCGGGGTTCGACTCGTGCTCGTGGGAATGGGCACCGACACACTCGACCTTCGCGGCACCGCTGGCGTCGAAGCCTTGGGGTGGGTTGGCCAGCCGGATCTCGACCGTTTACTGACTCACGCACGGGCAGTCGTGGTTCCACAGTTCAGCGGCTTTGGCTCGGTGACCCGACTGGTGGAACTCTCGTGTGCCGGGGTGCCCTCGCTCACTCCCGCTCACACCACGTTCGCGATCGATCTCCCCCCGGGCGTGCACGTGCTCGGCGACGCGTGGCCCCAGTGGCATGATCTGCTGCGTGAGCTTGCGCAGTCGCCCCGACAGGACGCTTGGGATTACCCGGCTTGGGAAGCGGTCCAGCCGCAGACGTTGCACCGCTATCTCTCCCGCTGGGTCGGAGAGGAGTGACACCGACATGACCGCATTGCAGCCGTTGATTTCCGTCATCTTCATCGATGGCTCGTTCCGCGAGCGGTTTCATGCCGTCGACGCGTTCGCCACTCAGACGTTCCCCCCAGAGCAGTTCGAAATCATCTGGGTGGAGCACTACGACCGGGTCGATCCGGCGCTGGCGGAACGGGTGGCCCGGTATCCAAACCTTCGCCTCATCACGCTGGGCCGGGAGGGCGCCTACCATTCCGCCTACTGCCGCAACGCCGGCGTGCGGGCGAGTCGCGGCGAGTTGATCGTGTATGCCGATGGCGATGTTGTGCCGGAACCGACCGCGCTGCAGTCCTTGTGGGATGCGCACCAGAAAACGGACGATCTGGTGGTGTTTCTCTATCGTCACGACGAGCCTCAGTCGGTCCATCGCGATGACTGGGACCTCGCCCACCTCCAGACGCATGCGAAGATTGGCAACACCACGAACTACGGCGCGTGCATGAGCGTCCGCAAGAAATGGATCGTCGCCATCAACGGGTGGGAGCAGCATGCGGCCTTCGGGTCGCACATCAACGCCCATGGCACGGACATGTATATCCGGTTCAAGAATCTCGGGCTGGCGGTAAAGTGGGATCCCCAGATTCGCCTCTATCATCCGTGGCATCCGCTGACCGACGTGGGCTCCTTCGCGTATGTGGTGCAATCGGCCTTCAGCGGCTACCGGGCCCGGAAGCTGGTTACGGTCGCCTACGACGGCCTCGACCCGACCAGAACCATGCCCCTGCCGGCGGATCTCGAGGCCGAACTGAATCCCCTGATGCGTCGGCTGGCCCTCACCCGCTACGGTCTCGCGGGCAAGCTTCTCGCCGCCGCGTCTGAGCTCTGGCGGAAGTTGGCATACCCGTCACGGCTGAATCGATGAGAGTCGGCCTCGATATCACCGCCATGGAGCCGGGATTCAAATGCCACGCCAGTCGTGGCATCGGCCGCTACGCGTCCGAACTGTCCAGCCGTCTCCTGGCTAGTGCCGGTCGGCCAGATCACCCGGACGTAACGATCACCTCCTTTCGCCAGACGGCGCTTCCGCTGCCCGGCTGGCTTGCATCGGGCGTGAGGCTTCTGGGGGAGCATCGCCATGTGGCCCGGCAGCACCTGCTGTTTTCGGGCGTGTTCGCCGACTCCCTGGCCACGCAGTACGACATGCTCCACTTTCTCTCGCAGCTCGACGCCCCCGCCTGGTGTGCGGTCCCGTACTGCGTGACCGTGCATGACGTGATTCCCCTGGTGCTCGCCGATCGACACCAAACAAACGCCCCGCTCCGGGAGCCGTGGCGGCGACGATTCAGCCTTGGGCTCGAGCAGAAGGCGATCGCCGGCGCGGCGCACGTGGTGACCGTCAGCCATGCCAGTGCCCGCGACATCGAACGGCTCACTGCCGTGTCAGCCGAGAACATCTCGGTGGTCTACAACGGCGTGGGGCCGGAATTCTTTGCTCCACCTCGGAAGCCGGCCCACCAGATTCGGGCGGAACTGCATCTTCCAGCCGACAGGGATCTCATTCTGTATGTCGGCGGCATCGACCCCCGAAAAAACGTCGAGGGACTGATCTCGATTTTCGAGCAGACCTGCCAACGGGCGCTCGACAGCCGCGGGCCGTCGTCCGCGGATCCCGCCTCCACCCTGCCGGCTCTGGTCATCGCCGGCGATGTGAAGCACGATACGCACTATCCAGTCGTCCAGCGCCGGATCAACGCCTCACCCATGCGAGCGGCGATCCATGAGATCGGCTACGTGCCCGACGAGGACCTCCGCTCGCTGCTCGGAACGACCGCGGTCTTCGCATTCCCCAGCCTGTACGAGGGATTCGGGCTTCCGCCCTTGGAAGCGTGCGCGGCGGGTGTGCCGGTCGTGAGTTCGAACCGGTCGTGTCTGCCGGAGATTCTCGGAGACGGGGCGGTGTTGTGCGATCCCGACGACACCGACGACTTTTCGGCGAAGCTCTGGGGCATCCTCTCGAATCCCGACCATGCCCAGGCCGTCAGCCGCAGGGGCACGGAACACGCCCGAAAGTTCACCTGGGACAAAACCGCCGAGGGCACGCTGGCGGTCTACGATCGCTTGGCGAAACAGGTATCGCGGCGAGGCCCACAGCCATTTCGTCTGGCTGTGGGACATCCGGCCGTCATGTCTCGATGACCTGCTTGTAGAACCCGAGGTGCTCTCGGGCGATGACCGAAGGCGAATGGTTCGCGGCGTACAGGAGAGCCTGTTGACCGAGGCGGCGGCGGCGATCGGCGTCGGCCAGCAGTAACTCGATCTGCCGGGCACAGTCAAGCGGATCTTCGCTCGCGAAGAAGGCGAGCGTGTCGGGCACCCGGTCGTTGATCTCCCGATTGAGGGGGAGGTCGGAGGCCAGTACAGGGGCGCCGCGGCACAGGGCCTGCACGAGCGATCCTGAGCCGCTCGTGCGACGGAAGGGCGCCACCACGAGGTCGGATTCCTCAAAGAGTCGCGAAATATCCGCTTCGGGAACGAATCCGGTGACCTCGACGCGATCGCGAAGGCCACCGTCCGCAATCCGCCGCCGGCACTGTTCGTGATAGGCGTTGTTCACGGGATGCCCCACCCCCCCTGCTAGTCGCAACATCACCGGAGTCTTCACGTGCCGCAGGGCCTCGATGACGACGTCCTGCCCCTTCTCCGGGCAGAAGTAGCCGAACACCGTGACCCTCGGGATGGGATTGCGTGGCCGTTCTCCGGCCGACGTTCGGATCTCCGGAACGACATGGGGGATGGACGCGATCGGAGACAACCCGCCCGGCTCGAGAAGCGCCGCTTGCAAAGCGGAATGGACGATCACGCCATCGAATAGCCCCCAGGTGCCGTCCCGCCAGCGGCGGCGCAGCCACGGCAACATTGTGGCATTGGCCATTCGGTTGAGCGGAGTGCGCCATCCCTGCCCGCGGGTTTCCAACCGATACCCGTCCGGCAACACATTGTGGGCCGTGGCGACGATTCGCGTGCCGTTGGGCACCGCGTCCCGAAGCTGGCGCATCCACTGTGGCAGGGCGTCCAGAAACGGATTCATGCCGCCGAAGAGCCCGTATTCATGCTGCACGTGCACGAGGTCTGGCTGCAGATCTCTGGCCGCTGCAATCTCGTCGGCTCGTGCGCCGGGGGCCGTCTGAACATTCGTGAGCAGTTCGAAATGCCCCTCGGCATGCGCCGCGTCAGCCACGGCTGGCCAGAGGATGCGCGAGTAGGACGCAATCCCGCCCTGCAACTCCGGGGTGATCCACAGCACGCGGACAGGCCGGGATGCGCTGGTGTTCATGGAAAGTAACGCTGAACAGCCGCGCGGCCTTGGTTTATCAGCCGCGCCAGCGGCGAACGCCAGGAGTTTTCGTAGTGGTGGATGCCGTAGGCACCTCGCGCGACGGCCTCCAACCGCCGATGATCGGTGATCCGCTGCGTTGGTATGGAGGGATACAGGGCTTCGCTTGGCAACAGGATCACATCGCCGTCGCCCGTCAGACGGCGCTCGACACAGCCGTCGAGGATCGCGATCGCCATGCGGATCACATAGCGGGTGTGGCCTTCAAGAGCTCTTCGCGGGCGATAGGCCCGTACCATGCCATGCATGACCTCGAGCCACAGCGGGTGGCCAGGGGGCGATGCTATCAGCGCGTTGATGACATAATCGTGCCCCCGCATGGCCGAACCGATCCCGCCGCGTTCACGGGCGACGATCGCGTGCGGTGTGGCGAGCAGGTCGTCCAGCGGACGCATGACCTCGTAGTCGAGATCGGCATAGACGCCTCCGTGGCGGTGCAGATACGCCAGCCGCACCAGATCCACTCTCAGGATCGTTGGCGTCGCCCCACGGGAGTACTCAAGAAATGCTGGGTAGTGCTCGGCGATCAGGGCGTCGTTGGCGGCATCGTCCCAGAACCGGTATTCCCATCCGGGGTGGTGGTGACGCCATGATTCCTGGAATCGGCGCAGGTGGCTTGGAATGTCCTTCGACTTCCAGGTCTGATGAATGATTTTGGGAATCATGCGCGATGGCCTTCGACGGTGTGATTGCGGAACAGTTCAATCGTGGTCGGAGGCGATTGCACATGAAGCTTGTGGACGAATGCGTCGCGCGACAAGGCTCGAGGGTTGCTTGGTACCTCCAGCCTTCCGATGTGTTTTGACCGTGAATGTCCCGCGATCCTACGGCGTTGGCAGCGCTGCCGTTGGCCGTGTCCGATCTCCCAGGCTCAACACGGAGCCCACCACCACCACCACCACCGCCCCAATCACGTTGTGCCACAGGAAGCTCACGGTGGGCACCCCGAACGACACCGCCGCGACCGCACCCATGCCGCTCAGCAAGCCCACGAACGCGCCGAAGGCGCGGGTGCGTGGAATCATGGCGAGCATGAACACGCCGAGAATCGAGCCGTAGAAGAACGAGCCGAAGCGGTTCACGACTTCGATCAGTGAGCCGAGGTTGGCCGCGTACACGGCCACCACGCAGGCAAATGCGCCCCAGACCGCAGTGGAGGCCTTCGACACGAACAGGTAGTGTGCGTCGGTGCCTTCGCGCTTGAACCAGCGCTGGTAAAAGTCCACCACCGTGGCGGTGGAGAGCGAGTTCAATTCGGCGGCGATGCTGGACATGGCGGCGGCGAGCACGGCGGCCAGAAAAATGCCGGCAAAGCCGAGTGGCAGATGGTCGAGCACGAACCGCGGAATGATGTAGTTCACGTCGCGCGAGGCTTCACCGGTCACGCGGCCGGCGGTGGCCAGCGCGTCCTTGCGCACCACATTCACCGAGGAGTCGGCGCGGCGGAAGGCGAGCAGTGCGCTGGTGGTGGCGGCGTCGGCGCCGTGGTCGATATCAGCCGACGCTGCGCGTGCGGCGGCCGCGCGCTGTGTGATGGCGGTGGAGTAACGCGCCTCGAGCGCGGCGAAGGTGGCCGGCTCTTTTTGCTGCACCTGCGCGCTGTGCTGCGGATTGAACAGCATGGGCGCCGGCGTGAACGTGTAGAACAGGAACACGAGCACGCCGATCAGCAGGATCAGCGCCTGCAGCGGGATCTTCCAGTACGCGCTCATCAGCAGTGAGCTGCGCGCTTCGTCGACCGACTTGGCGGCGAGATAGCGCTGCACCTGACTCTGGTCGGTGCCGAAGTACGACAGCATGAGGAACGTGCCGCCCAAAATGCCCGACCAAAACGTGTACGTCTCCGACAGGTTGAACGAGAAATCGAACACGCGCAGGCGGCCGGTGGCGCCGGCGATTTCCAGGGCGTTGTCGAGCGGCACGGGCATACGCATGATCAGCACGACCACGATCGCGAGCAGGGCGCCCACGATCACGACCATCTGCTTCACGTCGGCCCAGGTGACCGCCTGCACGCCGCCCAACACGGTGTAGATGACCGTGGGAATGCCGATCAGGGCGACGCACCAGGTGATGTCCCAGCCGAAGATGGCTGAGAGGACGACGCTGGGAGCCGCGATGATGGTGCCGCAGGACATGCCGCGCGAGAGCAGGAACAGAAAGCTCGTGAGCGAGCGCGTTTTCGCGTCGAAGCGTTTCTCGAGGAACTCGTAGGCCGTGTAGACCTTGGCCCCGTGCAGGAACGGCACGATGGTGACGCCGAGAATGACCATCGCGATCGGTAGACCGAAGTAGAACTGCACGAAGCGCAGGCCATCGGTCGCGCCTTGGCCGGTGGTGCCGATGAGGGTGACGGCTGACAGCTGCGTGGCCATGACCGACAGCCCCACGGCCCACCAGGGCAGGCTGCGGTTGGCCAGGAAGTACCCTTCGATGTTGGTGGTGCCGCGCGTCCGGCGGAGCCCGTCGAAGACCACGACGGCGAGGTACACCGCCACGATGACCCAATTGATCCAATGCATGCGGCTTACAGCGGCGGCAGGGTGTAACGAGCCTGCAGCAGCCACAGCAGGGCCAGGGTGACGGCCTGAATCAGCAGGACTCGCCAGAGTGTGGTGCGAAACGGGGTAGGCATAAATTCCAAGCTACTGGACGAACGGAGATCACGCTGCCCGGCCGAGGCGCGCCGCCGAATTGCAGGCGCACCCTGCACGAGTCTTTGCTCCCGCTTCTACAACCGAGTAACACTAAACCGGACTTCCTCTCGACCATTCGCCTGCTGGTGGCCGAAGACAACGCCGTCGAGCAAGCGCACGTGATGCGACGTTGCGCATGGCCGATACGCGGGCGCGGTCCCCGACAGCGAACCCGGCATGAAGGCGTAAGCACTGGCTTCATGCCGGTGGGGCCACGGCTACCTCAGGAAATCGGCTTGCCCGCGTTGGGGCCGGCCACCTGCTTCACGAGTTCGTACAGGAAGTCGAGTCCGTCGTAGAAGCTCTTGACGCGCAACTTCTCGTCGCGCCCATGCGCGTTGGTTTCACCGGGCGACGAGAAGATGCCGCTGACGCCGTAGGTGGGAATGCCCACGGCGCGCAGGCGATAGCCGTCGGTGGCGCCGGTGCTCATGGTGGGAATCACCGGGACGCCACCGAACATTTTGTTCGTGAGCTGCGTGGTGGCTTGTAGCAAGGTGGCATTGATCGCCCCTGGCGCGCCGTCTTTGCGATCTTCGCGTGAGCCGGTGACCTTCACCGTCGCGTCGCCGATCACCTGTTCGAGCGCGGCCTTCACCTGCGACCCCGTGCTGGTCGGGGCGATGCGGCAATTCACATTCGCCGTGGCCGTCTGCGGCAGGGCGTTGTTGGCGTGGCCGGCCGACAGGCGCGTAGCCACGCAGGTGGTGCGCAGCATCGACGCATAGCGCGGATCGGTGGAAATAATGCGCGCGGCCGCGGTGTCGGTGGGATTGGCCACCAGCGCCTTCATGGCGGCCGACAGCGACGGCATTTCGACCTTCGCCGTCTGCTCGAAGAACGGACGCGTGACGTCGTTGAGTTCCACCGGGAACGTGTACTTCTCGATTCGGGCCAACGCGTTCGCGAGGGAGTAGATCGCATTGTCCTTGCGCGGCACGCTGGAGTGACCGCCCGTGTTCAGCACGGTCAGCGTGTAGTCGTTGTACACCTTCTCGGCCGCCTGAATGGAATGGAACAGCGGCTTGTCATCCTGCAGCGTGCCCCCTCCGCCTTCGTTGATCGCATACTCGGCATCGATCAGCTCGCGATGGTTGGCGATCAGCCAGCTCACGCCGTTCTCGCCGCCGCCCTCTTCGTCGGCGGTGAGTGCTAGAATGAGATCGCGCTCGGGCACCCACCCCTCTTTCTTGTAGCGCAGGACGTTGGCGGTGAGAATGGCCGCCATCGATTTGTCGTCGGCCACGCCGCGTCCCAGGAAGTAGCCGTCCTGTTCGGTCATGGTGAACGGGTCGCGCGGCCAGTCGCTGCGGAGTGCCGCCACCACATCGAGGTGGGCCAGCAGCAGGATGGGCTTGCCGCGGCCTTTGCCACGGTAGCGCACGACCAGATTCTGCTTGGCCGGGGCGCTGGCGGGGCCCACCACGTGAATATCCCCAGCCGGGAATCCTGCGGCCTTGAAGCGGGCCGCGACGGCCTGTGCGGCCTTGGTCACCGATCCCACGGAATCGACCGTGTTGATCTCGACCATCTCCTTGTAGATCGCGCGGGCGTCCTGCTGCGCCGGCGTGAGCGTGGTCGGGGCGCCGGGCGCCTTCTGGAGGATCTGCGCCGAGAGTGCGAGCGGGAAGGCGAGTGGCAGGAGCGCAGCGAGCGTGCGGGCCACGGCGGGACGACGGAGCAGGGACATGGTCGGAACGGCTCCAACGGCGAAAACGTGAGGGAGGGAACGCGCCGCAGTGGCACGCCCCGGTTTCTGGAAAGCTACAGCGAACTCGTGACGGCGGCGTTCAGCGCGCAGCGCTCAACAGGACCGCGGTCGGTCGCGTAAGTTGCAACGACCGTTGGTCCCTCCGGAGACGCCCATCGCAGGCCCGTGGGCGGGTCCGCGTCCCCTCCCGCCCCGCTCATGATCTGCTCATGACACGCTCCCGCCGCGATTTCCTCAAGGCCAGCGCCGCTGTGGCCGCCGGTGGTCTGGTCGCTACGCGATCGGCCTCCGCGCTGTCCCCCTCCGGCTCGCTGATCGCCGCCCCCGGCCTCATGTCGTCCGATTTGCCGTCGGCCGACGATCCGGCCATCAAGGCCCTCATGCAGGCGGCGATCGACGTCGCCAAGACCGGCGGCGCCTCGTACGCCGACGTCCGCGTGGCGGCCCGCCGGCAACAGAATGTGAATACGCGCGATCGCATCGTGCAGGGCGTCAGCGACACCGACACCTTCGGACTCGGCGTGCGCACCCTGGTCGACGGCGCGTGGGGCTTCGCCGCCACCAGCCGTCTCGACACGGACTCGGTGGCCACCGCCACCCGCGCCGCGCTCGAGCAGGCCCGCGCCAATCGCGCCAGTCAGCTGCGTCCGGTGCAACTCGCGCCCACGCCCGGCAATCAGGTGGGCGAGTGGAAGAGCCCCATCGAAACCGATCCGTTCACCGTGGCGATCACCGACAAGGTCGCGCTGTTGCTCGCCGCCAACGAATCGGCGCTCGCGGTGAAGGGCATCCGCAACGTCACGTCGAGCATGTTCTTCCTGCGCGAAGAGAAGTCGCTTATGACGAGCGACGGATCCTTCCTGGTGCAGACGATCTATCGCACGTCGCCCAGCATGTCGGTCACCGCGGTGTCGGCCGACTTCTCCGACTTCCAGACGGTGCAGAGCAGTGAGATTGCGCCGATGGGCTTGGGTTATGAGTGGGTGATCAACTCGAAGATGGCCGAGCGCGCGCCCAAGTGGGCCGAGCTGGCGGTGCAGAAGCTGAGTGCCAAGCCGGTGGAGCCCGGTCGCTACGACCTGCTGCTGCATCCGTCCAACCTGTGGCTCACGGTGCACGAAGTGATCGCGCACCCCACCGAGCTCGATCGCGCGCTTGGCTTCGAAGCCAACTACGCGGGCACCAGCTTCATCGCGCCGCCGGCGCAGGTGCTGGGCAAGCTGCGCATCGGATCGGAGCTGCTGAACGTGGTCGGCGATCGTGAGCAGAAGGGATCGCTCGGCGCCATCGGTTGGGACGACGAAGCGGTGAAGCCGATAAAGTTCGACATCATCAAGAACGGCGTGTTCGTGGACTATCAGACCACGCGCGAGCAGGCCACGATGATGACCGACTACTACACGAGTGTGGGGAAGCCGGTACGCTCGTACGGCTGTTCGTACGCGCAGAGCTGGGCCGACGTGCAGTTCCAGCGCATGCCGAACGTGAGCATGGTGCCGGGCAACACCGACGCCACGTTTGACAGCATGATCGGCACGATGGACAAGGGCATCGCGATCGTGGGCGACGGCTCGTTCTCGATCGACCAGCAGCGCTACAATGGCCAGTTCGCCGGCCAGATCTTCTACGAAGTGAAGGGTGGCAAGATCGTGGGCCAGCTCAAGGACGTCGCGTACCAGTTCCGCACGCCCGAGTTCTGGAAATCACTGAAGGCGATCGGCGGCCAGAAGAGCTACGAACTGGGCGGCGCTTTCGGCGATGCCAAGGGACAGCCGGGCCAGTCGAACTCCGTGAGCCACGGCTGCGTGCCGTCGCTCTTCAGCCAAACCAACATCATCAACACCGGGAGGAGGGCGTGAGCGACTTCGGCCCCCGTTCTCTGTACGCGCCGGCTGGGATTCTCACGCGTGCCGAGGCGCAGGAAATCGCCCAGCGTGTGTTGCGAAACTCGCCGGCGGAAGAGACACGCGTTTCGATCAACAGCGCAGCGCGTGCGGATACGCGCTTCGCGCTGAATCAGGTCACCACGTCGGGTGAGAATCAGGACACGCAGGTGACGATCACCGCGTATTCGGGCAATCGTGCGGCGAGCGTGAACACCAACCGTCTCGACGAAGCCTCGCTCGCGGCGGCGGCAAAGCAGGCGTACGAGATCGCGAAGCTGGTGCCGCCCAATCCGGAGCGCATGCCGGAGCTTGGCGCGCAAACGTATCCGGCGACGCGCGAGCGCAGCATCACGCTGCCCTCTCCCACCGAGCGGGCGGCGGCGTCGAAGATCGTGACCGAGCTGGCGCGTGCGAACGAACTGATCGCGACCGGCTTCATCGAGTGTCGTGCCGGGGCGACGGCGCTCGCCAACTCGAAGGGATTGTTCGCGTACGACTCGAGTTCGTCGGTGACGATGACGACCACCGTGCGCTCGCCCGATGGCACCGGTTCCGGCTGGGCGTGCACCGATGGTAACACGTTTTCCGATCTCGACCCGGCGCGCGTGGCGGCCACGGCCGTGCAGAAGGCCAAAGACTCGCGGAGTCCGGTGGCGATCGAGCCGGGCCGCTACACCACGATCCTCGAGCCCACGGCCGTAGGCAATCTGGTGCAGCTGATCGCCGGTGCGATGCAGGCGCGTTCCGCCGATGAAGGCCGCTCGTTTTTCTCGAAGCAGGGCGGTGGCAACAAGATCGGACTCAAGGTGGTCGATGAGCGTGTCACGCTGATCACCGACCCGGCCGATTCGCCGAGTACGAGCGGCGGGTACGACGGCGACGGCATGCCGCTCGAGAAGGTCACGTGGATCGAGAACGGCGTGGTGAAGAACCTGAATTACGATCGCTTCTGGGCGCAGAAGCAGGGCGTGCAGCCCACGCGCGCCGGTGGTGGTGGAGGCGGTGGCGGCGGAGGCGGCGGTGCGCGTTCGCTGCGCATGCTGGGCGGCACCACGAGTGTGGCCGACATGATCAAGAGCACGGAGCGCGGGATTCTGGTGACGCGCTTCTGGTACATCCGTGGCGTGGACCCCCGCACGATTCTCTATACGGGACTCACGCGCGACGGTACGTTCCTGATCGAGAATGGCAAGGTGACGCGTCCGATCAAGAATTTCCGCTTCAACGAGTCGCCGATCTTCTTCCTGAACAACCTGGAAGCGATGGGCCCGACGATTCGCATTAACGCGTCGGAGAACCTCGGTGCCGGCGGTGCGGTGTATATGCCGCCGATCAAAGTCAGAGACTTTACGTTTTCGTCGCTGTCGGATGCGGTGTAGGCGGGGACTGCAACTGCCAACTCCCTAGGAAGCAGGAGGGAGGGTATCCGGGAAGAGGAGGCAGGAACCACGCGCGGTTCACCTGCTTCCTGCCTCCTGATACCCTCCCTCCTGCTTCCTAAGCGGTTGGCCGTTCCGAGTCGTCAACCACGCGCCGTTTTCAAGGTCTTTTCAAGGGGTCAGAGTCGTTGAACCTTGAAGAGCCGCGATCGCCGTGGCGCGTACTTCGGACGGGGGCGGACAGCGAGGTGCGTGCTTAGGTTGCGAAGTGCGAGCCCAATCGTGTCAGAGTCAGGCGCGGTGTCCTGCGCCGGCGCGACCCTCTGCCTCCTTTCCCAGACGACGTGATGCCGACGAATGACCGCATGCGAAGGAGTATGACGTGTCCGAGCCTTTGAACGTGCCGCCTCGCGAGAACGGCGTCGCGGCACGTTCGCACATTCTGCCGCCGCCAGGAGACCGCGCGTTCGCGTTGGTCGCGCTGCTCGTCTTCGCCGGAATCACGACGATCCTGTCGACGTGGCACGAGCCGTGGCACGACGAACTGCAAGCGTGGCGAATTGCGCTGGACAGCGCGAGTCTTGCGGAACTCGTGCGAAATGTACGCTACGAGGGACACCCGCTTTTCCCATTCCTGCTGTTACGTGCACTCGGGCTGGTGTCGCGGGCCTGGACCTCCGTCGTCATCGCGCATGTGCTGATCGCCTGCGGCAATGCGTGGATCGTGCTGCGATATGCGCCGTTCAGTCGTTTACATCGGCTGCTGATCATCTTCGGATACTTTTTTGTGTTCGAGTATGCCGTGATTGTGCGGCCCTACGGGCTGGGCATGTTGTTCGGGTTGGCAGCGTGCGCCGCCTGGTGCGCACCGCGGCGTCGCGGGGCCCTCACGGCCGTCCTGCTGCTGCTCCTCGCCAACACGAGCGCCGTCGGTCTCGCTCTCGGCCTCGCTCTCGGCTGCGGCTTCCTGTTGGACGCCGCTGAGGATTGGGGTGATTGGAGGTGGTCGCCGCGCGCACGGGCGGGCGCCATGGCTGCGGGCGTGCTGGTGGTCACGGTGGTGGCGATCACGATGGTATGGTCGATGATGCCGCCCGCCGATTCGGGGTACCGCGGCGGCACGGGGGACAACGCGCGAAAACTCCAGTTCGTCGCGCGTTCGATCTCGCTTCCGGCACGTGCCTTCCTGCCGTTCCCGCCCATCGGCGTCGACGGGTCAACGCGTTGGAACAGCTGGGCGTTTGGCGCGTCACAGACCCAGTTGATCGTCGCCGACCTGGTGGCCGTCGCCCTTGTCCTGGCGGGTGCCCTGGTGGTGGCACGCCGACGTTCGGCACTCGTCCTCTGGGCGATGGCCGTGGGCGGATTCTATGCCTTTTTTACGCTCCTTCACCCGGGTTCCTTTCGCCATCATGGCTATATCGTCGTCGCGTTCATCGCGGCGGCCTGGCTTGCGTATGCGCGCCCCTCCAGTCGATGGACGGAATCGCTCGCGCGCGTTCTGCATCGTCTTGAACCCGCGCGAGGACCCCTACTCACCTTCTTGCTGCTGCCGATGATCGGGGCCGCATGGCAACTCGCATGCGCCGATCGCGACCAGCAGTTCGCCAGCGGCCCGCAGGTCGTCGAAGTGCTGCGCAGCGAGCACCTGATCGACCTGCCGATTGTGGGAGACGCCTATCCGTGGTCGCAGCCCGTTGCCGCGCTACTCGACCGGCCCGTTTTTCTGCCACGCGAAAACCGTGCAACGACCTGGGTCAGCAATGGTTACGTCCGACACGGACTATCGGCCGATGTCATCCTCGACCGCACCATACGCGCTTTCTTCAGGACGCACTGTCAGGTGGTGGTGCTGGCCAACAACAAGCGGCAGTTTTCGCCGTGGCTTATGCGACGATTAGAGCGCGTCTCACCGCCGCCACCGATGCGGCCGATGAGCGACATTGCACTCAGTGTGTGGCTCGCCACCGCCCCGCGCTGCGCCGGCAGCGCGAAGCCCTAGAACCGCGCGCCCGCACCCCCCCCGGTGATTCGCCGGGGACGGCGCTCCCTAAGGGTCCCGGCGCCGCGCTGGCCAGCGCGGACAGCGAACCCTCGAAATCGAATTCCCAGTGCTGCCCAACGCCGCGCATGACGGCGGGAGAGTCTGCGACCCTCGCGAGCGGCGATGCGGTCGGTGCGCGGTCCTCCGGGACGTCATCGGGCGTACCCGGTCGCCGCGCGAAAAACGGGGCCAGCAGCGCCCAGAATGTGGCGGGATCACCCTGGCTGTGCGCGGCCGCTCGATGGGCCGCGTTCCACTCCTCATCCCAGCGCATCCGGAAGGGGCCAGCGCGTGCCATCGCGCGTCGGACCTCGATCTTGCGTAGATAATTGGCGGGGCACAGTGCCCGGTACCGGAAGATGGCGGCCGGGAGCATCGATCGGTCGTATACCCCCCGTGCCCCCATGCGCTCGTGCCGCGACACCCAGCGCTCCGTGGCGCGAAGTCCCCAGCGCCTGAGCGCGAAGGGACCGCCGGTGATCCCGGCATCGTAGCCGTCACCGGTGATGCACACGCCGGTCGTCCGGCGAAACAACCGGTTCCGACCTTGGTGCAGCCAGAGCGTATCGCGCCCCAGAATGTTGTGGACGGGCAGCGAGAACAGCAGACGACGCGGGAACGCGTGGGGCAGCGCCGCGATGGCGCCCAACGCGTCTTCGTGCACGACCTCATTCGCTTGC
Source organism: uncultured Gemmatimonadota bacterium (assembly GCA_903900795.1). Lineage (GTDB taxonomy): Bacteria > Gemmatimonadota > Gemmatimonadetes > Gemmatimonadales > Gemmatimonadaceae > Gemmatimonas. Next base: position 44,585 of record CAIUOO010000067.1, read on the forward strand.
ACGTACAGGCAATGACTGCTGCGACAATCGGCCAGTGCACGGTTGCTGATGTGCGCAATCACCTCCCCATTGTCTGGCGAGTCGCTCCAACGATCACGTCGAATTCTGATCTTGTCCGGAAAGTGATTGGCCAGCGCCTGCACGGCTTCCCATGTGCGGTCGGTCGAAAATCCCTCGCTGATGATAAATTCGTCACAGAGGGGCAGCGCCGCGCGCACCGACTCGATGAACGGATAGCCGAGTGCCTCCACGTTGCGCGCAATGGTGAAGCCCGAGATCGTGGATGTGCCTATGCGCAACGGCATGCGTGTCCCGGCGGTGCCATGCCATCAGCCATGACAGCACGCCTCGAGCACGGCACGCCACTGCGGGGCGAGGCGTGCAGCCGAATAGTGCTCGCGAATGCGTGTCTGCAGCACGCGAGCCTTGGCAAAGGCGGCCGCGCGGTTCTCATGGACGTCACGAAGGGCATCGACCGCCGACTCATGGTCGGCGTCGGCCCAGGACTGCTCCGACGTAAAGAATCCTTCAAACCAGTTGACCGTGCAGGGCACCATCGTGTGGTCGACCACATGCGACAGCTCAGGGTCGAGGAATTCCGTCTGCCCACCGAAACCCGTCATCACCACGGGGTTCCCCAGCGCGGCCGCCTCGAACGCCCCCAGCCCCCAGCCTTCCGCATGACACAACGACGTGTAACAATGGCTGTGCACATGCAGGTTCACGATACCCGCACGGGGGTCGTGTCCTGTCAGCAGTCGAATGGGCGCGCGCGAGTCGTATTCCCGACGAAGCCGTGCTAACGAGCGCGCGCTGGTGTTCCACGCATTCACCACGTGCCTCACAGCGAACCGACGGCTCAGCCTCGACAGGTCCTTCGCGCTGGTCTTGAGCACGAGTTCGGTGTCATCGGCACGATCGAACGCCGAGAGATACGCCCGGACCAGTCGGTCGATGGCCTTCCGGCTGGTCCAGAGTCCGATGGAGTAAAACACGGTCTTACGGCCCGTCGGCTCGGGCTTCTCGCGGTACATGTCCTCCGCAAGGGTATGTGGGATGACATGAACGGGTACGTCCACCCCGGAATGCCGGAATACCTGCGCGTTCCAACGACACGGCACGATCACCGCGTGCGCGCGGTTCAGCAGTGTGTCCCATCCGGCCGGGAGTCGGTCGGACTCCCAGACGGTGTGCACGATGAGGCGATGCGTACCGTACCGCTCGAACCAGTGCTCCAACTGATTTGGCATCATGTGGAGCACGACGGCGTCAGGACGCGACGGCGCCTTGCGGCGCGCATCGAGCAATGGGTCGGGTGGCAGGGGGCCGTGGTAGCTCTGCATGCGCCCGTCGCGCCAGCCGATGGGCTCCCAGGACACCTCGACTCCGGCGAGCACCAAGGTGCGGATCGCTTCGCGACCGGCCACGGCGAAGCCGGAGTGCCCCGCCTCAACCACGTAGTGAATGCGCAAGGGTGCGCTCATGCAGATGCGCTCCGCCAGCTGCCGAAGGTGAGATGCTGAAACAGCCGGCCGGCCTCCGACTCATCGAGGACGACGAGATCGCTCGTCTCGCGCGCTCGCTGAATCACTTCCGTGACGACATCAGGACCGGTGGTATACAACACGTCATAATCGGTGTGAACATCGAGCGCCGATCGCTGGGCGAGCAGTGCGATGATGGCGCCGAGCAGCGGATGCCCCGCCACCGCGCCCAGAAAAAAATTGGCGATGCGCTCTGTATACTCTGCGCGTCCGTTGCGGATGGGTTCCTGAGAGCCGATGCGGCGCGCTTGTTGCGGCGTCAACGTGGTTTCGACACAGGCGAGCACGCCGGCGCCGGCATGTTCGCGCCGCACGCGGTCGATGCCAGCACCGCAGCGCACGTCCAGATCGACATAGAAGCCGCCGAGACGGTAGAGGAGGAGGTATCGCAACAGATCTGCCCGCTGGACGTTGCGCGGGAGTGCCTGATAAAGCGCCCAGTGTTCCGGGCTTTCGCGTTGGATAAAAGCTTCCGCGGTCACCCTGTTCCAGCACACGATCGTCCATTCGCGCGGCGGGTGCCGACGTCTCCATCCTCCCAGAATCAACCGGCCGTGCCACGGGATGCGTCGGGACTCCCACAGGCCGAACACCGTGTGGATGACTCGCGGAATGCCGCGCGTCTCACCCGCGCCTGCCCCCTCGGGTGCGATAGCTGGTGTGTACGCCGAGGCGACACGCCCGATGCCCCACGCGAAGTCAGGGAGAGACCGAAGCTGCGCGGCACGCGCGCGCAGGCTCATCATGTGCGTTCGAAGAGATCGGTGATCGTTCCCGCGATCGCTTCGGGTCGGTAGTGCGTCGACCAGCGCGCCATGGCCGCAGCGGCCAACGACTCACGAAGGCCAGCCGACTGGGCGAGCCTGAGGCATTGCGCCGCGAACACTTCGGGGGAGTCGGCCAGCAACAGATGGACTTCATCGTCCACGGCAATGCCCTCGGCGCCCACCGTGGTGGACACCACGGGGATCCCACGCGCGAACGCTTCCAACAGCTTGATGCGTGTGCCGCCGCCGCCCCGAATCGGCACGACCGCTACATCCACCTCGCGATACGCCACGCCTATGTCCGGGACGGGCCCCTCGTAGACGGCGTGCGCGGTGGCCGCGATCGTGTCCTGTAACTCGCGACGTGCCATGGCGCCGACGAAGCGAAACCGCACCGCGCCCTGCATGCCCGCGACCACCAGTGGGATGACCTCGCGGCACAGCCACATCGCGGCATCGTGATTCGGGAAGTAGCCGAAGGCCCCGATGAACAGGAACGTGACCGGGGCGGTCGCACGCATGGCCTCGCGCGGCGGTGCGGCCGGGTAGACGTTTGGCAGCACCGCGAGGCGATGTGGGTCGAGGGTGCCCGCGAGCCGATCGCGGTCGATGGCGGATGCCACGAAGACGCCGTCGCAGCCGGGCAAGACCCGCGCTTCCAACTCATGGTAAAACTGCGACTCCGCGTCGAGGATCGCGGCCATGTCGCGCTGACCCCGCGCTCGGTAGAGGCCACCGATACGCTGGCGCGTTACCGATTCGATATCGTCGAGATCGATGTACAGCCGTGCACCAGGCATCGTCTCCAGCAGCGCGCTCGCCACGGGGTAGAGATAGAGCCGAAACAGCACGATGCGGCGGCAGTACAGGGGCGAGCGGTGAC